>CAZSIG010000353.1:0-2717 GCA_964606195.1 uncultured Anaerolineales bacterium | reverse complement strand
CCATCGGGAGTCATCTGCACCGCGAAGCGCACGTTGTAGTCGTCATCGGTTATGAAGCCAGAGAAACGGTTGTTTTGCTGAATCAAGCGGCGCTCTCCGGTATTGATGTTGATGATATAAAGATCGTGGAATTGAGGAACGCGGTCGTTGAGCGCGATGATGACTTCATCGGGGAAATCGGGGCTGATTTGTTGAATACGCGCATGTACTTCCTCAAAAGGAGTCAAGTCTTTGGTCTCAGCGGAGTTCAGATCTACGCGGTAGAGATGCCAGTTCTCGTCCCCATCTTTGTCTTGAACGTACAGAATATGGTTGTTGGTATAAGCCCAGCCGTAGGAACGAATACCGCGTTTGGTGTCGTGTGTGACCGGCTTCGCTGCCGCGAGGTCGGCGGTGGGACAGACCCAAACGTTGAGTACGCCGTCTAACGGTGCCAGATAGCCGATTTTGGTACCGTCGTGGCTGAGGCGTACCATAGCTTTGTCTGGATTACCGAACAATATCTCGCGCGGGATAAGTTTAGTCTCTTCTCTTTGTCCTTTGATCACTATACTCTCCTTCCTACTCTGCCATTTCCATCACGATGCCGCGCCGCGTATCCAGAGTTACGTGCATTCCGTCTTTCAATATTTCGAGCGCGTCCTCCACGCCGATAATCGTGGGAATGCCCATCTCCGCTGCCAAGATCGCCGCGTGGGAATTCAGCCCGCCCTCTGCCACCACCAAACCTTCTGCCTCTGGGATGAAAGATAGGAATGTGCGGTCTGTGTGGGGCGAGACGATAATCTCGTTCGCGCCTAGGTTGATATATTCTGGCACCGGTGGCTCGACAACGCGAACGATTCCGGAGACGATTCTGTCGCCCATACCAATACCGTGCGCCAGCGCGCGCTGGATTACGTGTACCTTCATCAAGTTGGTGCTGCCCGGTGCGCTACCTGCCGCCCCCGCGGTGATCACTGCAACGTCACCCTCTTTAACCAATCCCTGTGCTTTAGCTACCTCTACTGCGTTGTTAATCATGTCATCAGTACTAGGCGTGCGCCGCGCCATCATCGGGTATACTCCCCAATAGAGCATCAATTGTCTCTGTACCATCGGGCTGGGCGTGGCTGCCAGAATCGGACAGTGCGGACGGTACTTCGCCATCAGGCGCGCGGTGCGTCCCGAAACGGTCGAGGTGATAATCGCCGCCGCGTTCAGGTCATACGCGGTTTCGCGCGTGGCGTGGCAAACCGCGTCGGCTAGGGTCTCCGGCTTGGCGCGATTGATTTTCAAGGGGCACTCGAATTTCGCTGAGGTGTCACTGGCTTCTACCTGCCGCGCGATTTTGACCATCGTACAGACTGCCTCAACCGGATAACTGCCCGCCGCG
Source organism: uncultured Anaerolineales bacterium (assembly GCA_964606195.1). Taxonomy (GTDB): domain Bacteria; phylum Chloroflexota; class Anaerolineae; order CAZSIG01; family CAZSIG01; genus CAZSIG01. Next base: position 1,342 of record CAZSIG010000353.1, on the reverse strand, counting down.
GTCTCACCCGATAACATAATCGCGTCGGTGCCATCCAGGATGGCGTTCGCGACATCCGAAGCTTCGGCACGCGTGGGGCGCGGATTTCTAATCATCGAATCGAGCATCTGCGTGGCGGTGATGACCGGTTTCCCTACCTCGTTACACTTGCGGATAATGGTTTTTTGTACTAGCGGAACTTCCTCTGGAGATAATTCGATACCTAAATCGCCCCGCGCTACCATAATGCCGTCACTGGCAGCGATGATGGCATCTATTTTCTCTACCGCGCCGGGTTTCTCGATCTTGGCGATTACCGGCACTGGACGTAAGAAAGTTGAATGTTCTCTGATTAACCCTTTAAGTTCTGTCACCTCTGCGGCATTGCGCACGAAGGATAGAGCCACCCAATCCACTTGGTGATTTAACGCGAAAACTAAATCCTCGCGGTCTTTGTCCGTGATCGCGGGTATGGAATGCGACGCGTGTGGGAGATTCAAACCCTTATTCGATTTAAGCAGCCCGCCGATAATTACCTTAGTTACAATGTCTGTATCCGAAACGGATTGCACTTCCAATTCTAGCAAGCCATCGTCGATTAGAATGTGTTCCCCTTTCTCCACTTCCTGCGGGAGGCTTTGGTATTGTACTGGCACTTCGCCCTCGTGTCCTGTGATAGACCGCGTGGTCAAGATGAGTTTTTCATCGGCGCGAATGGGGACGCCTTCCCCTTCCATTTTGCCGACGCGTAATTTTGGCCCCTGTAGGTCAGCTAGAATTGCTACCGGCTTTCCTACTCTAGCGGAGATATCGCGTACCAACTCGATACGCTGGCTGTGATGTGGGTAGTCACCATGAGAGAAGTTCAAGCGTACCACGTCCATCCCTGCCGCGATCATCTTCTCCAAAATCTCAGGTGAACTGCTGGCAGGACCGATAGTACAAACAATTTTAGTCTGTAATTTGGTCTTCAATTTTCGCGCAGAATTCATAAGAGTTCCTCCAGTGAACGTAATACTTACAAATAATTCTACTGAAGTGATTATACCCCGCGTTCTAATTTCACGCAATTCGGCGCATTTCCTAACATGGTCAACAGTTCTCTCAAATCGCGAATATCCGCCATTGTATCATCGTCGCGGCGCGCGAAACGATTGAGCCATAATCCCCACATGCCCAAATCACGCGCCGTCTGAACGTTTGGCAAGTTGTCATCCACAAAAATCGCCTCCGGCGCGGTTATACCCAACCGTTCCACCGCGTAGTTGTAAATCGCCCGATTCGGCTTCTCCACTCCCATCTCCGCGGAGATGATAATGTCATCGAAGTAGCCCGCCAACCCGGTTTGGCGTAAAATCTCCTT
>CAZSIG010000352.1:0-4692 GCA_964606195.1 uncultured Anaerolineales bacterium | reverse complement strand
CAAGTACAAAAAAATCTCTCAAGATAAGCTCCGCGTCCCCTGCGCTCTCTGCGGTGAATTATAGTGCGGTTTTGCGTAAGTTCTAAAACATTAACAAGCCTGTGTGTAACTGATAACAGTTGTACACAGGCTTGTTAATTCTCTAACGAACTTGATTGTGTGAAATTTGACAATTTTGTTATAATATGATAGATTTCTTAGTAATGTTAAGAAATTTGACAGGTGATTTTTGTCACCTATACGTGCTTATTACCGCGCAGCCGCAGGCTTTATGTTTGTGTTGACCGCGTCAAATGGGGAGGTTATTTAATTCGCGATCCTTAACGCGGAATGATCAACGACTGTCCAACGTAGATGTAGCGCGAATTGGGAATGTTGTTGGCTTGCACGATAGCGCTAACTGTAGTACCGAAGCGATAGGCGATCCCCGCGAGGGTGTCTCCGGCGCGAACGGAGTAGTAGATCTCCTGACGATAGAGAGGAGTTGGCTGAATCAATTGTGGATAAGTAGGTACAGGAGTAGGCGCGGTATAGGTATAAGACGTAGTTGTAGCTACAGGGATAAACAAACTTTGTCCTACGTACAGAAAACTGTGATTGACGATCCCGTTAGCTTGCGCGAGGCGGCTCGCCGTCGTCCCGAAGCGGTAAGCGATACTGGCTAAGGTGTCACCGCGTTGCACTGTGTAGTATTGTCCCCCGAAATTTTTCGAAGGCGCGGAGGGGAGACGGGATTGGGGTACCCGCGTCGGTTGCACCGGGCTGAGATATGATTGAGTGTTATTACGCGGAATGATCAACTGTTGTCCCACATAGATGCGGTTCACGTTATATAAATTATTCGCTTGGACGATTTGATCTACGGTGACTCCATATTGTCTCGCGATGAGATATAATGTCTCTCCGTGATGGACGGAGTGAATGGTATAATTACTACCCTGCTCTAGCGGAGATGCATTGGCGCGGTCAGTACATACATATGCAGCGAGCATGATGGAAATAGCTAGAACAAGGGATACCAACTTGTGTTTATTTTGATTATTCATCAGTTCTATTCCCTCTCAATAAAATAACTCGAATTATTTTCGGAGGTTATGACCTTGTAAAATGCTAAAAGTTTTGGGATTTAGTGGAAGGCGCACTCAGATGTAGGGGGGGAACACGCGGGTTTACTTTGTATACAGCCTTACAGAAAAAAATAATGAGAAGAGCTCACAATTACGATGGATGATTTTGTGCCGCGACTAACCCACCCTTATTGGGTAACAACGATCTGTATATATTATAGCACCTTTAGTCCCAAAATTCAAGTACTAATTTTTAGAATGTTAAGAAAAATAGAGTTACCGCTTAACATCTTGGAGGGTTACGCGTGAAAAAAATAACGATCTCTGTTTTGGGTGCGTTGTTAATTCTGTGTAATAGTGCCGTACTCGTAGCCGCGCAACGTTATACTTCGTGGACGTCGTTCGCGACACAGGATGGGTTGACGGCAGACGAGGTACGCGCCATTTGGCAGGCGCGTGATGGCGCGTTATGGTTTGGCACTAATGGTGGCGGAGTAAGTCGTTTCGATGGACATTGGCAAAATTTCACAATAGAAGACGGTCTCATTAGTAATAACATCACCGCAGTGTATCAGGATCGCGAAGGCGATATCTGGTTAGGCACAGTCGAAGGAGTGAATTTGTTTGACGGCACTAAGTGGCAGTCTTTCGATACTCGCGACGGCTTGGCGCATGAACACATACATTGCATTATGCAAGACCGCGCCGGAGTACTCTGGTTTGGTACTGCGGCTGGCTTGTCAGTTTACGATGGGAAATCGTGGCGGACTTGGTCTATCGATGATGGCTTGGCAGGTGAGTTGATTGCGACTGGCGTCACCGCGATGTATCAGGACCGCGATGAGGCTTATTGGTGGGGCACAGAGGCGGGTTTAGTATATTACGATGGTGAACGAATGCAGACCTTCACTGATGAGCGAGATATTCCTCACAACGAAATTACCAGTATTTTTCAAGCTGCGGATGACACTATCTGGGTAGGAACGCGCGGCGGGGTAAGCCGGTATGAAAACGAAACCTGGCGTATTTTTGATGGAAAGGGGGAATTTAGCCAACATGATATACGTTATATCTATCAGGATAGCCGCGGCGCGATATGGTTTGGCTCTTGGGGACATGGGGTGATCCGCTATGATGGACAACAATGGCAACGCTTTAACATCGCGGATGGCTTGGCAGATAATTATGTCAGTGCTATTTGGGAAGATGAAGATGGCTTACTATGGTTTGGCACCGGGCGCGGCGTCAGCCGTTACGATGCGCAGACTTGGCAGACCTTCGCGGTGATCAACGATTTGGAGATACGAAATGTCCGCTCAGCTTATCAAGACCGCGATGGCGTCTATTGGTTCGGCACCGATACGGGGCTTATTCGTTACGATGGCACAGAGTGGACTACGTTCAACTCTAACAAATTGATCGTCAACGGTGTGACCGCGATCATGCAAGATAATGACGGCGCGATGTGGTTTGGCACCGCGGCGCGACGGCAGGGGGTGTTATGGGTTGGAGGGGGCGTTAGTCGCTATCATGAAAAGAATTGGTATTCTCTTACGGATCAGAATGGGCTATCGCACGGTAGCGTATGGGCAATTACTCAAGATCAAGAGGAAAACATTTGGATCAGTACGGACGAGGGAATTTGCTATTACGATGGTCAGGATTGTCAGACTGTTGAGCCAAAAGATGGCGCGCCGTCAAGCGGTATAACTTCGATCATGGAAGACCGCGTCGGCAATCTGTGGTTTGGGGCAGCGCGAAACTGGGCGGGTGATAAGTGGACTGATGGCGGCGTGGCGCGGTACGACGGTTCGGAATGGCGTTATTTCACTACCGCGGATGGCTTGGCGGATAATGGGGTATGGGCGATGTTACAGAGCGCAGATGACGCCTATTGGTTCGCGACCGACAAGGGTGTCAGTCATTTTGATGGCGCGAACTGGAATGTTTATCTGGAGGAAGATGGTCTAGCTGCTAACACGGTAACTTCTATACTTCAGGATAAGTATGGTCACTTCTGGTTCGGCACCGCGCAGGGGGTCACGCGTTACGATGGCTCGACCTGGCGCACCTATACTACGGATGACGGGCTTGCCGCGAATGGCATAGCCTCTATTTTACAGGATGATAACGGCTCGATCTGGTTTGGCACCGAGGATGGGATCACGCGGTACACTCCGACTGGCGCCGCCCCCTGGGTCCGCATTCAAGAGGTGAACGGCAACCCTTACCCCGGAGGCGAGATTCGGTTGCCGTATGGTCAAAGTACGATAATTGTGAAATTCGTCGGCGGCGATCTAAAGACTGACTTCCATGAGCTCAATTATCAGCATCGGTTGGAGGGCGCGGCGGAGCGCTGGACGTCGCCGATCAACACCGCGGAGACGTTCGCTCAATATCCCAATCTGGAACCGGGGACTTACGAGTTTTTCGTGACGGCGCGAGATACAGATTTCAACTACTCCGCGCCAGCCAGCTTAGTCGTCACCATCGAATCGCCAGACTTGGAAGTGGCTACTGCCCCCGCGTCGCTGGTGATCGTTCCATTTATCGGCGCGGTTGAGACCGATGTACTCTACGGCGTTGCGTTTATAGGAATAGTGGCTGTGTTAGGAGTTGGGTACTCTGCTAGAATGGTCGGAAAGAGCATGACGGCGCGGCGCGCTAGAGAACGTCGCTTTAACCCTTACATCGTCGGGGAACCGATTCGCACGGAGGAGATGTTCTTCGGTCGCGAAAAGATGCTCCGTAGGATCACGCGCACGTTGCACAATAACAGTATCATGATTCATGGCGAGAGGCGTATCGGCAAAACGACGTTGTTGTACCAACTCGCTAATCGGCTGCGCAAAGGTGATCCGCAATACCACTTCGTGCCCGTGTTGGTAGACCTAGAGGGCACATCTGAGGATGAATTTTTCAGCGTGTTGATCGAGGATATTATAGAGAACTGCCGTGATGTTTGGCACACAGCTCCCTCTCTGATTTTTGACCCGGCAATTAAGGGGACTTACGACGCGCGCGACTTCGGGCGCGATCTCCGTGCGATTATTGAGCACTTACAAGCTCAATTTCAAGCGGAACAGGATAAACGAGAATTGCGCCTGATCTTGCTAATGGATGAAGTGGATGTGATGAACAATTATGATCAGGCGACACAGCAAAAGTTGCGGCGTATCTTTATGAAGACTTTCGCGCATCATCTGGGGGCGGTCGTCGCGGGTATTCATATCGACAAAAATTGGCGGCGCGAAGAGAGTCCATGGTATAACCTCTTTACGGAAATAAAGTTGGGACCTCTGAATTCGGAGGAAGCGGCGCAACTAATACGTAGACCGGTAGAGGGGGTATATTCCTTCGATGATGACGCGGTGCAGTTGATTTTGGAGAAGAGCGAGTTGCATCCGCAGCGCGTACAGCAGTTATCTTGGGAAGTAATTAACCATATAATTGAGCAAGGGCGCAAACGCGTCAACCGCGCCGACGTTGAACGGGTGTGGCGAAGCCAGTTGATAAACTATATAGACCGCGCGAGGACTTAGCTAACTCACATATTGCTAATTGCACGTTGGTTCAGACGCGGTATCACGTTTCACAGAACTAATTCTACACATACCGTGAGTGA
>CAZSIG010000351.1:3519-4709 GCA_964606195.1 uncultured Anaerolineales bacterium | reverse complement strand
TACCCCACCTGCCTCACGCGGTATATCCGTACCTCTTGGTTCTCATAGACCAAATCTAACAATCCCTTCACGCGCATCTGTTCAAATTTATCAATCCCCGCCGCGCTGTAAAAGGCGCGTTCCAGTTCTCCAACGTAGATATACTCAACATCGTATTTGTGCAACATCGTCATGGTTTGATTCACATCAGTAGTATCGTACAGCGTGCGAACATCGCGCTGTCGCTCCTCCACCGTGCCGCCGGGCATCATCGTGCGTTGCTGTCGCTGGTGCCAATCCCACCCGACGATGGTCGGCAAGCCGGTATAAGACGAGATGCGCGAACCCCATTGGTAAAGACACGGCTGCGTGTTTCCCTCTAGTATCACTGGCGAACCGGGAATATTGTCTAACAGCCAATTTATCGCTTCTAACTCCCACTTCATATCCACCGTATATTGCACATCGCGCCCGCCCGCGCCGTTGCACCCAGCGCGGTAGACCGTGTGTTTCATGTAAGCGCGCCCGTCAAGCGTACGCGGTAAGTCCGCCTGAAAGCGGTCGCGCACCTTCGCGGGCGTGGCGAAGATGGGATACAACGCGGCGATGAAAACCAGCGTGGCGAAAATCACCTGCCAGCGCCAATTCGCGAGCGGCGACTTAACCACTTGCCGATTTGTTGATTTGCCAACTTGCTCATTTGTCCATGCCCCCATGCGCCCCAACGCCGCGGCGGAAGCGATGCCCCAGATTACCCAGACCTGCAAGTAGAATTTGAAAACCGTGTTCATACGCCCGATGTCTCCCTTGAGGACAATGATTTCCACGACGAGCATCAAGCCCGCGCCGAGCGCAACCAGGCAGAGAATAAAAATATTCGCGACGCTGGTCTCCGTCTCTCCCACCCACATCTTCAAGAAGTGATAAATCAGCGTCAGCGCGGTCACGCCCAAAATGGCAATAATCAACGCCAGCGTATCGTAACCCGATACGCGCGGGGGCGTCGGGGGCTTGGCCATCACTGCCAGAGTGACCAAGAATATCAAGACAGCCGTTAAGGCGACCGCGCCGTAGGTCATTATGCGCTGCATCAGTGAGAATGGCGGGCCGAAAGCATCGTAGAGACTCAAGAAGCGCGGTAGGCGGTCGAATTTGCGCGTCGCGGCATCCACCCAGCGCGTGAAGCCCTTCTTTTGTAACAACGCGCCGAT
>CAZSIG010000351.1:0-3419 GCA_964606195.1 uncultured Anaerolineales bacterium | reverse complement strand
AGCGCGAGGAGTGTGACGAAGAGATAGGTCGGGTAGTCCCACGTATTGATGCAGCGCAGCGCGCCGAGAACTATCGAGATGACCAATACCCATAGGACGAACGGCAGATACGCGACCGCGCCGGGCAGGTTACGCGGCGCGACCTGCTCATCACGTTGCGCGGGCAGTACCCAGTTTAGCGCGAAGCCTAGCGCGATGATAGTGTACGGCAGCGCCATTAGGTGCGCGTGCAGGTCAGAGTACAAAAAGGTGAAGAATGGAAATTCGTTGATTTCACCGTGTGTCATCACGCGCGACGCGTTCCAGTACCACCAATTGACGCGCACCGGCAGTTCTCCACCGCCGTTGCTAATCCACTGCCGCAAGCCATCTATCGAGCGCACCAGCATCTCGAAACCGGGAATACTGCTCTCGAAATTGATATTGCTCAACGCGCTAAGTCCCTGTCCCAACACGCTCAGTTCGCTCAGGTTGCCGAGCACCGCGACGAAGAACGCCGCGGCGAGGGGGTAAAGGTAGGTGGTAGACGAATGCCCCCCTCTAACTTCACCCACGGGAGGGAGAACAGCCGCGTCTTCCTCCCCTTGGAGGGGACTGAGGGGGGGATTTGCGGATTTGCTCGTTTGCGGATTTGCCCATCTGCCCATTTGCAGATTATACACCACGCAGAACGCGCCCATCGCGGTCATGGCGAAGAACAACGGGAGCGTGAGATTGTACGCAAGCCAGGGGACGATGCCGGTGAACTTGATGAAGGTCGCGACGATGAGCTGTCCATAGTAGTAGTAATTGAGCTTGCCGCCCGCGAACCAGGGATCATACGGCGGGAATTCCGCGCTGCGAATCACCGCATTGAGGTATGCCAAGTCCATCGGTCTCTCGCCGCCCATCGCGGGGTGCCACAAATCGGGATTGCCCCAGCGAATCAGCATGAACGCGAGGAAGAATAGTAGGAAGAGGATTTCGTTGATCAGTATCACGTTTCGTTTAGTACGCCAAAAAGTGAATATCTCCGCGCGATAGAGCCAAGTCAAAATCGCGGCGACTATGCCCATGAGCACCAGCGCGATGACGATGGTGTTCCAAGTATATTGCAGTGGTGTCAGGTTGACCAGCATCCAGCTTATGTAGGTGAGAAGCAGTAAGCCCAAACCTTTGTGCAGAATGTAACCCTTATCCGCGAGGCGGCGAAAGATGAGCGCGCCGAGCGGGAATGTGAGAAGTGACACAATCTCCAGCAGGAGCAGCCACCATATCACCGCCGCGACCTGATTGCTATTGAGAAAACTGTTACGATTGAACATCACGCGCCAGGTGCCACCCGCGCGCTGTTCAGCCCATGTCTCCTCATCAAAAACAGGCTGGTTATCGCGGTCGCGCTCTGTCACCTGCTTTGGCCAGAGCCGCTCTATCTTGTCCCATTCCACATCGCCTAGTAATTCCCGGACCTTTTCGCGCGAGAAGGCACGCGGTCCCTCCGTAATCTTCTCGAAGATGATGACTTTGGGATGGTCGTAGACGTGAAAAGTTTCCTCTGCCTTATCGTCGTTGATTTCAAAAGGACCGATATTGGGATACGAGGTGAAGGTCTTGATGCGCTCGAAGCCAAGTTCCTCCGCGAAGAGCAGTTCGTAGTATTTTACCGTCATCGGGTAGCGCATCGGCAGGCGCGGTATCGAGTCATAGAGCCGATTGCTCGTGATGAAGATATAGTCAGCCGCGTCGAGCCAGTCCAAAAGATTCTCTAACTTGCTCGGCTCGTCCTCCGCGTACAAGTGTAGTTGTATCCCCTCGTACATGCCGCCGAAGCCATCTTTGCCATCGATGCGCATCGGCAGGGGGTCGTCCCAGTGCTCGTTGGCGATAGTCGTGCCCGGCGGGATATTGTCATACACCCACCGCGACGCGGTGATGCGCGTCACCGGGCGCGTGTATATGCGCGAAAACGCCCACGCCCACCCCAGAGTACCAAATAGGCAAATCAGCAAATACGCAAATCGGGCAAATCGAGCAAATTTGCGAATTCGCAAATCTGCAAACCGCGCAAATATGTTAGACGGCGCGTTTTCTTGTCCATTTGCCGATTTGCCCCTTTGTTGATTTGCCCCTTTGTCGATTTGCAGGTTTGCCAATTTGCCCAGCAGATACGCGCCCAGTAGTATGAACATTGGGTAGGTGGGCATGATGTAGCGCATCGCCTTGACGAACTGGATGCCCTGATAGCCGAAGAACGCGGTCGTCCACGCCAGCGGCAAGAGGTGCCGCCAGTCGCGTCGCCAGAGCAATTCAGTCCCCGCCCACGCCCAGCCGAGCCAGACGGTGACGCCGAGCGGAATGCCCATGCCCCACAATATCATATTTTTTAGTGGGAAGATAATCGGCTTGCGGTTTGTCCACTGGTGACTGGGAGGATAATCAATTTCCCCGCGCACTAGCTTGCTGATATATTTCATGTTATCCACGAAACGCGCATCTAATTTGAAATCGAAGAAGCCCGGACCCTCGAAGGCGTAGGGCTGAAAGACGCGAAAGGTCACGAGCGCGATTAGCACGGTGAGTAGAATGTAGATGACGGCGCGCTCTAAAACCGCGCCATGTTCACGCTTCGTAGCCGTCCCCTTTACGGGGACGTTTTCTGTCGGGTAAAACTTACGTATCAATCCGATAAACCACGCGAGCCCGATGACGCCGCCGAAGACCGCAACGCTGATTTTACACGCGACCGCCATCCCCAACGCCAATCCCGCGCCGATGTATGCCCATAAACCTTTTCCCTCCGCGATGAGGACGGCGAACAGGAACGCGAGTGTGGTGAAGAATACCAAGATGGTATCCATAGTGAAAAAGTGCGAATTTTGAATGTGGAGGACGTTTAGCGACATCAGAAACGCGCCGAGCAAGCCGACTTTGCGCGAATAGAGCCGCGCGCCGATGAGGAACACGAGTATCACCGTTCCCAAATCGAATATCGCGGAGGTCACGCGCCCGACGAAGTGGATTTCGCCGTAGCCGTTTTGGTTCAGGAGCATTCCGAGCTTCTTCACCATAAACAGCGGCAGCGTGCCGTAGACGTAATTAGTATGCCCGCGATTGTACGGATTGAGGGGCGATTCCGCGGAGTTGAAATATTGTGCCACCGAATCAGGCCACTGTATCGCGGTCTCTACCATAGTGAGAAAACGCTCATCGGGGTGCAGATGTTGGTCATCATCCCAATTGACGTTTAACAAGCGAAAATACGCGCCCATCGCGACGATGACGATGAGCAGCAGGGTAGTCGATGCTACTTTGGCGACATCGATACCCCTCCGCCGCACCGCGACGTGCTTATCGGTATCTTCGTTCATTGTGTCCCAATCTCTCTCTAGTTGTGGCTCTTGTACGATGCTGTCGTTCACAAATTCTTCCTCCGTGCGGAA
>CAZSIG010000350.1:0-4710 GCA_964606195.1 uncultured Anaerolineales bacterium | reverse complement strand
ACCGCGCTACGGCGCGGTTTTGTGTTATTATTTGATTCGCTTGCCGTTTTGTTATGTGATATAATCATACAAATGTGGTTGTGATATGCAAATGAGGGAGAGATGGTAGCGCGATATTTCAACACGACGGGGCCGGTCAGGAGCGCGGAGCATTACTGCTTGCCGCCGTTGGCGCGGTTCAATCTGGAGGATATTCTGACACTAATCGCACAGAATCGCTACTTCGTGCTGCACGCGCCGCGCCAGACGGGCAAGACTTCTTGTCTGTTGGCGTTGATGGATTATTTGAATCGCGCGGGGGAGTATCGCTGTCTGTACACGAACTTTGAGGTGGGCCAAGCGGCGCGAGAAGACGTACATCGGGGGATACGCGCGGTGTTGAGCGAAACGGGGTCGCGGGCGCGGTTTACGCTGGGGGATGATTTCGTCGAGCGGCACTGGCCGGATATTCTTGCCACGCACGGCGCGGAGGCCGCGCTGAATCAAGTGTTGACGCGGTGGACGGCGCAAAGTACAAAGCCGGTGGTGCTGTTCATTGATGAGATCGATACGCTGATTGGCGACACGCTGATTGCGGTCTTGCGGCAGTTGCGCGCCGGATACGATAAGCGTCCAGCGCAGTTTCCCCAAAGTATTATCTTGTGCGGGGTGCGCGATGTGCGGGATTATCGGATTCATTCGGCGCGGGACCAGGCGATCATCACCGGGGGGAGCGCGTTCAATATCAAAGCCGAATCGCTGCGGTTGGGAGACTTTGCGCGGGCGGAAGTGGAGGCGCTGTACGCGCAGCATACGGCGGAGACGGGGCAGGCGTTTACGGCTGACGCGGTAGAGTTGGCGTGGGAATTGACGCGGGGGCAACCCTGGCTGGTGAACGCGTTGGGCTACGAGGTCTGTTTTAAGATTGAGGAGTATCGTGACCGGACTATCCCGATTACGGCGGAGGTGTTGCTGGCGGCGAAAGAGGCGTTGATTGCGCGGCGCGAGACGCATTTGGATCAATTGGTCGATAAGCTCCAGGAAGAGCGCGTCCGTCGGGTGATTGAACCTTTGCTGAGTGGCGAAGGCGATCCTGAGTTGATTCCGATGGATGATGTCGAGTATGTGCGCGATTTGGGATTAGTACGCACCGAGGATGGGCAATTACAGATCGCTAATCATATCTACCGTGAGATTATCCCGCGCATCCTGACATACAGTACACAGTTGACGATTGCGCATCAACCGGCATGGTATATCGCGGCAGATGGGCGGTTGGATATGGATAAGCTGCTGGCGGCGTTTCAGCAGTTCTTTCGCGAGCACGCGGAGAGTTGGGTGGCGCGGTTTCAATATAAGGAAGCGGGACCGCAATTGTTGTTGCAGGCGTTCTTGCAGCGGGTGGTGAACAGCGGGGGGCGCGTGGAGCGTGAGTATGGTTTGGGGCGGCGGCGCACCGATTTGCTAGTGGTCTGGCCGTACGCGGGCGGGACGCAGCGGGTGGTGCTGGAGTTGAAAATCCTGTACGGGACGTTGGCGCGCACCATCGCGATGGGATTGGCTCAGACGTGGGAGTATATGGATAAGTGCGGCGCGGCGGAGGGACATTTGGTGGTATTTGATCGCCGCGCCGATAAGGCGTGGGAGGAGAAGATTTTTATGAAGGAAGAAATATATAGGGGGCTTAAGATAAAAATATGGGGGCTATAACTTAAAGACTAACAGATGGAGGCTTAGAAAGTTATGGCAAGCGAGATGCTAAAGAAAATACGCGATTTGGCGGAGGATATGCACTATCGTAGAGAATATGGTAGCGAGCCTTATGTATTATTGTTGGGTTCGGGCATCACGATTACGCCGCAGGTGATGATAACAATCGTGAATAGTAATTCTAGTGAAGATGATTTTTTTCGCACATTAAGTAAGATACCAGCGATGCGGCGCCAACGTGAACTGGAGCAGTTGTGGCAACAGGAATGCCCGGATTTACTATCTGGCTATCGCGCTTTGGCGATTCTTCTAAAGGCACACTATTTCAAGTTGGTAATCACGTTAAATTTAGATTTGTTTTTAGATGATGCACTAGATGATGTTGGGTGCCGTACACGTTATCGTCATGTTCTAACCTACGGTGCGCATACGGGGCTATCGCGTGAGAATGGTAGTGCGCCCAGCGCGGCTCCTTCAACATCTATTATTGCGCGGGGTTTTAAATTAATTAGGCGAGATGAGACTTCAACGCGGGAGATTATTGCTGCGCTAAGGATGTTGCCGGGGGATAAAATGACTATCATTAGGTTATACGGACGCGCAGACGTTGAGTTATTACCTGTTGATAATAAATCTCTGTATTTGGACGATCGTATCTTAAAAGAATTACGCAGTCTACAGCAGCGAGATTTGATTATAACTGGGGCTAATGAGTATATAGACGATGTGATATATGAGACGATAGGTGGTTTGGGCAAAGAACTGTGGTACGTTAATTCTGATATATCTTCCGCTTCTTTCTTGCCCATATCTGTTAAAAAACGCGGAGGTAACTTTGTTACGGGAGAATACGGGGAATTCGCGCGTTTCTTCATCACGTTGAGACAGCAATTGCAACAGATGAATGGTTCCGCGTAAGGGGGGGTAGTTGCAGTGGACGAAAACCAATTTTTGTACAAAAGGGGGAACCAATGATGGCGACGGAGGCTTTAGATAACATACACGATTTGGCAGAGAATATAGTTTACCGCAAAAAGGAGAATGCGGTACCCTATGTACTATTATTAGGGTCTGATGTGACTATAACCTCGCAGATTGTACACGAGATTGTAGGTAGCGACGCGGGAGAGATGTTTTTCTATGCCTTAAATCAAATGCCGCGGGCGCGACGGCGGCGTGAGCTGGAAAAATTATGGGCTAAGGAACGGCCGAATCTGCCTGCCGGGTATCGCGCGTTAGCCATGTTGGTTAAGGCAGGCTACTTTAATCCGGTGATTACCTTGAATGTAGATACATATTTGGATGATGCGCTGGATGAGGTGGGAATAAAATCGCGCGAGCGACAGTTTGTAACATATGGAGAACGTACAGAGGCTGTGCGGGAACGTGGTACCGGAAAGAGAATTATGCAGGATGAAGCATCTGTGCAAGATATTACTACCGCGCTACAATCACTTCCCGCGAATAAGATCACCATATTGCGGTTATGCGGTAGTTTGAGCATTGATGAGTTTCCCTTACTTGACGATTTCTTTTATTTAGATAGTGCCATCCTTGAAGAGCTGCCCCGTGCCTTAAATCGGGATTTAGTAATAGTTGGAGCTGGTGAGGATATACTGGAAGTAGATGATGAAGTTTATGCCCGAGTTAGCCAACGCGGTAAGGAAGCTTGGTGTGTATGTCAAGCTATTCCTTCTTCTTCTATTCTTCCTATGGCAGTTAAGTTACGCGGGGGGACATTCATAGCCGGTGAATATGGCACATTCACCCAATTTTTTGTTACATTGGAGCAACAACTACAGCAAATAAATGCTGCGATCTCCGCAGAGGCGAAACTTGCTAGCGCGAAAGAGCCGTCCACTCCAATTCCTGTAATTGTAAAGCCGACAGAAATAATACCACAGTACGTTGATCTGGATTTGACTATCTCCAAAGGGGCACCGGGACAATATCCAGTAACAATACGCGCGGACAGACGTGCTCTTGACGAAGTGATGTCATTGGATTTGCAGTCTATTGAATTTGAAATGATGATGGAAGAGCTCACTGAAGGTCCCAGCCAGGATACCTTGCTCAAATTTGGGGGACAACTATTTCGGTCGTTGTTTGTGGGAAAAATCAACGATGTTTATCGAGACTTTTTTGGACGTGTGAGCGCGAAGGGGAACAAATTACGAATCCGTCTGAATGTTCAAGCCCCAGAGATTTCCGCGTTGCCTTGGGAATATTTATATGACGAAACCGCTGATAAATTCTTTGCTATTAGCGATGATATGTTGTTAACGCGATATATCCCAACTTTCGATGCCGAAGCGTTTCGCCCCATGGCTGTTACTCCACCGTTGAAGGTATTGGTTGTGGTGTCTAACCCTAAGGATGTTGCTCAACTAGATACTGAAAAGGAGCTAACTGTAATTAAAGATGCTCTCAAGTCACTGAATATTGAACCCAAGATTATGGAACATGCTGTTTATGATAAATTAGATGATGAACTGCGCGTCTATCAGCCTCATATAGTCCACTTTATAGGGCACGGTGCTTTTAAGCATAATAAAGGATATTTAGTTTTGGAGAATGAAGATAACTATAACGTGTTAGCTGGTGATTATGTGTTGCGCGAGTTCTTCGAGGGTATTAATTCGACGAAGTTGATCATATTAAACGCATGTGAAGGAGGCATGACTTCATCAGCTCAGGCGATGACCGGTCTAGCACCTAACTTAGTACAACGCGGGATTCCGGCGGTGATAGCTATGCAGTATGAAATCCCTGACTCGACAGCCATCACTTTCGCGCAGGAATTTTACGAGCATCTAGCAGAATACGAACCTGTGGATCAGGCTCTTTCGGCGGCGCGCCGTGCTATACACCGAAGAGTACACATATTTGACGAAGGATTAGGCGATTGGGGGATTCCGGTCTTATTTATGGGGGCACCCGATGGCGTGATTTTCAAAAAACAGCATGATGGTTGAGGAAAAATATCTGAATTACTGGCGACGGCGCATCGCGACACAGCAA
>CAZSIG010000349.1:2186-4724 GCA_964606195.1 uncultured Anaerolineales bacterium | reverse complement strand
GCGGAACATGCCCCCTCTCCCCGCAGGGGAGAGGGCTGGGGTGAGGGGGGATTTGCGCCGGACAGACAGCAGCACTTCAAGAAAGCTCTACCCCCGCGCCGCCTTCGCCGCCTCGTACAGCGGCATATACCCCTTTTTCAACACCTTCTCCCACGTATACTCGCGCCTAATCAACTTTATCGCGTTCTGGATTATCTTCAGGTGCTGCTTCGGCTCAGCGCGAAACACCGCGATGGCGCGGTGCATGTTGCCTGTCAATTCATCGGGGTTCTGGTCGATGTAAGTGTAGCCGGTCTCTCCATCGATAACCTTCTCCAGCCCATCTACCCAATGCACAATCGGCACGTTGCCCATCAACTGCGCCATGAAATCGGTCAAGCCGCACGGCTCGGTGTACGCGGCGTTGACGAAGAAATCGCCCCCCGCGTAGATGCGGTGCGCCAAGCCGGGATTATAGCCAATCGCCGCGACGATGCGCCCCGCGAACAGCGGATTACTCGCCAGGCTGATGAGTTGATCTTCAAAGAACTTCTCGCCGCTCCCCAGCACGAGCACCGCGACCTCAGAATCTTGCTCCAACAGCCGCCGCGCCGCGCCGAGCAGGATGTCAATCCCCTTCTGCCCGGTCAAGCGGCTGATGCTGGTAATCAGCGGACGCCCCGCGATATTTTCGATATAACCGTAATAATCCACTCCGGCAGTGGCGCGCGTGTTGACCTCCGTAATCAGCGCGCTGCGGCACTCCGCCTTGCCCGCCATATCACCCTTCGCCGGGTCGAACGCCGCCGCGGTCCCCATCGCCTGCGGATTAGTCGGGTCGTACTCCGCGGGGTCAATCCCATTCGTCACCCCCTGCAACTCTATCCCCACCTCATTGTAAAAATAGCCCAGCCCGCCGTTCGGGCCATCCATAACCCCCGCGCGCCCCTCCGCCATGATATTTCGCGCATACTGCGGGCTGACAGTGTTCACGAAATCGGCGTATAGCGAGCCGACGCGAAATGGGTCGAGGTGGTTCCAATAGATACAGCGCGTTATCGCCTCCCACGAAATCTCCGTCACCGCCGAGACGTAACCGGGGTGAGCGATGAGTTGATGATAAGCCGAACCCGCGTTGTGAATCGTCAACCCGACGCCGATTTTGTCGAAGTAATATTTATAACGCGGCACCGTCCGCATCATCGGCGGGACGAGCGCGGTGTGCGCGTCGTGCACGTGAATGACATCGGGGCGTTCGCCCAAAATCATAATCAACTCCAGCGCGGCTTTCTGCAAGATGATGTTCATCTCGTTCGCATCGGGATACCCGCGCCCGCGTAGGTCGGGATTGCCGAAGCGTTCCGCCTCCGCCGCGGTGTAATTATAAATGCCATCCTTCTCCGCGTAGCGAATGGCGTCAATAAGATAAATCGTCGCGCCCCACAGCTCCATGCGGTGTATCCAGACGCGCTCGTTGCGCCGTCCATACTCCCCATCCATCGGCAGCGCCATCTGAATGCCGGTATATTCGATATAAAATTTACCGCCCTTGATTTGGTTATAGAAGGGCATCACCAGCGTTGCCTTGACGCCGCTCCGCACCAATTCCATCAACAACTGCTGCGTCACGTCCTTCAACCCGCCCGCGCCCGCGACGCCGCCCAGCTCGCGGCTGACCATCCAAACATTTTTGATTTTTGCCATCTCTCCTCCTGTGAAAATATACAAATAGTTCAAATCGGCAAATGGGCAAATATGCAAATGGCAAATGCGCAAATCAGCACATGTCCTTCCGACGCTTTGTTGATTTGCTAACTTGCCGATTTGTTGATTTGTCGATTCGTGAATTCGCGTACCAATTGCCACCGCGCCTCATCGACGCGAAACAACAATTCAAACGTCTCGCGCGCGGGCGTCATTACCAAAAAGTGCTGCCCAGCGTCGTCGCGCCAGGTGCGTCCACGCCCCGCGATTTTATAATAATCCCCGCGCCACCAAAACGCCAACGGCTGCGGCGCGTCCGGCGCGGTCAATTTTGCCTCTACTGTTATCGTCTCGTTTATAAATTTCATCATTTGTAGGCGCAGGCTTCACGCCTGCGCTGCGCACCCGTAAAGGGTGCGCCTACTCTTCCCTATTTCGCTCGACCTCCACCTGTCCCAAATAAACGCGGTCGTCAATCGGATGCCCTTCTTCGTCGAGCACCGGCAGTCGCGCCATCGTCTCCAGATGATACATGCCTATTTGCACACTAAACCGCTGGCGCGGGGCGCGTTTCTGCATTTGCAACTCATGTACATCTTCAATGATTTCGCCTTCTTTCCATTGACTGGTCGGGTACGTACCGTAAACCGGCTCCGCGTCCGCCTGTCCCCAAATCTTGTCATTTTCATCGAGCGCCTGTACGAACACCGTATAATCGCGCTCCATCTTCCGCAAACATTGCCAGACGAGCGTCAGCTTCATTGTCTCGCCCGCGCCCTCGCGCACCTGGCGGCGGTCGAACTGATACCCTAACAGCATCACCTTATCGCCCAGATTGACCGCGCGCTCCTGTTC
>CAZSIG010000349.1:0-2086 GCA_964606195.1 uncultured Anaerolineales bacterium | reverse complement strand
CGTATCTTTATTGTTCCGTTTTTGCCAATACAGCGTCAACGGCGCGGTTTTGCCGCCGCGCACCAATTTCGACCAATCATATCCCAACAAAGCTATCTCCGAATTGAGCACGACGCGCCGTTCTGTATATTTTTTTGCAATCTCCTCAGGCGATAGGGCGGGAATCGCCGTAGTGAATGCCTGTAGTACCGCGTAATCTTTATCCGTTCCCTGTACCTTCAACCCCGCGTTCTCGAAGGGCGACAGCACTTGCAATGTCAGTTCGTACGCGCCGGGTGGAATGGGATATTCGGCGCACAGTTCGTGATAATCGGGGATAATCTCGCCCGCGCGCCACCCCGCGGTCGGATACATCCCGTTGACCGGGTGAGTGCGCTCTTGCAACCAAACGTGTCCATTTTCACTAACGAGCCGCAACTCCACCTCGTAATTGTCATCAGGATGCGCGGTCGCCTGCCAGTACAGAGTAACTTCGATACAATCCGTATTCATCACGACGCTCTTACCGCGCAGTTCAATGCCATGTCCGAACGCGACATCGCGAGTGATGATACTAGCGTCACTCGGCGTCTCGGTGGGGATAGCAGTCAATGGCTGAGTGCTCACCTCCACCAGCGCGCCGAGCGAGCGAAAGTGATATTGCTCGACGAGATTAGGCACAAAGCGCGCCAGATAGACCGGCTGTCCCGCCGCGACGCGGTATTGAATCTCGCGGCGCGCCAGCTCCTCGTTGGGCGGCAGAATCGTCTCCGTATCGGGACGCATCCCCTCGACGATCTGTAAATAATGCAGCGGCGCCATGCGGTCTATATCGGCGATAATCGCCGCGTTATGCTCCAGCGGCATCTCCAGTACTTCTTTGCCCCAGCGATACATCTCCCAATCGTCGCTGTGGTCATTTGCAGTGAAGTTGGTGATGACGAGAGACGCGGGGAGTATCAAAGTCGCGCCAACACATAGCCGCGATAAACCACCGAGAAACAGGTTGTCCGCGAAGAATCTCTTTTCGAGATAAACGCGTCCTTGCAATATCGCCGCGATGCCCGCGCCAATCCACAGCGCGAAGATGAGATACGCGGGGATGGCGAAGACCGCCACGTCGGAGACGTAGTATATCAGGCTGAATGTGATGTAGGGCGCGAACGCGACGAGGGTCAACAGCGCGGCGCGGCGGTGACGCCACAATAGGCATAGTAAGCCGCCGATGCCGAGCGCGATGCCCACGGCGGTGAACTGCGCCATGAACAATCGCGTCACTATTTCGTAGCGTTTCGAGTCGTTCCACAGCGCGGCGAACCGCACCGCTTGACTGAATTGGTCGCCGAAGACTATCGCGGAGAATCGCGCCCACGTCAATGCCGCGTCGTGTGTCTGCGCCCAACGAATGGGGATGTAGAGATAAAACAACAATGGCGCGGTCAAACACACTAATGATTTGCCCAAATTGCCGATTTGCTGATTTGCTGATTTGCCGATTTGAGCATTTGCAAATTTCCATATCAGCAGGGGCGCGAGTAAAATTATTGTGCGATGGTGCGCCAACCCAAAGCCCATCAATAGAAAGCCGAATTCCAGTTTGCCGAAACGGTGTTCGGCGGGTAGCAACGTCCAGTACAGCGTTCCCGCGACGAGCAGCGCGTTGAGGGTATAAACCTCCGCGACGACTGCTTGTGACCAAAATATGGGCGAGACCGCGAACGTCAGTGCGGCGACGAGCGCGGCGAACTGCGCTTTGGTGATGTGGTGCGCGATGAGATAGACCAACACGACCGTGCCGACGGCACAGACGGCGGAGAGCAGATTGACGCGATAGGCGACGCTGCCGATGGGGATAAAGGTGAATAGCTTGCCCAGCAGCAGGTAGAGTGGGTAGCCGGTCGGGTGCGCGATGCCGAGCGTGTAACTGACGACCTGAAACTCGAAGCTGTCGCGCTCTCCGACTGTCGGCGCGAGGGTACGTAGGTATAGCACGGCGGGCATCGCCGCGCCGATGAGGATTGTGACCAGCGACGCATACCGCGCCGTGCGTTCCTTTAACATGGGGGTATGATAGACTAAAGCAGGGGTTTTGTCAATGTGGGTGAGC
>CAZSIG010000348.1:0-4732 GCA_964606195.1 uncultured Anaerolineales bacterium | reverse complement strand
AACGCGCAGGTCATAGCGTCACCCCCAAATTTGATGACCTGCCCGCTGTGGCTGTGCACCAGCTCGATCATCGTGGCGAAATACGAGTTCAGCAATCGCGTCAATTCCTCCGCGCCCTCTTTACCCAGTTGTGCTAAGCTCTCAGACATAGTGGTGAAACCGGAGATGTCGGCGAAGAGTAACGCGACGTCGCGCCGTTCCTCTCTACTAACCCAAGTGGAGTAAGGAGCGGCTATAATCTGTTGCAGGATATAATTCGGTATGTAAGCCGCGATCGCGCGTAAAATCTCTAATGGTTCGCTCACATTAACTATTCTCCCCTCACTATCAGGAACCGGCGCGGTTTTGACTTTGGCTAATTGGTGATAAGCTGGGCACCGCGTCATACAGTCCTATAGTTATTATAGCGATTAAACAAAACAATGTAAATGGGAAAGTTGTACTATCCTTATCGGCTCTACGCGGATTTGTAGGGTAGGGCAGGTTTCCATACCTGCCGTTGTGGGTGATAATGATATAGAACGGCGACTACGCAGGCATTAGAGTTGTTACCTAATAAGCAAGATAAGAAATGGGACGCGGATTTTCGCGGATTCACGCGAATAAACGACTTAAATCCGCGAAAATCCGCGTGAATCCGCGTCCCATATAATTACTTACCCGTCCAAAATTTTATTTGGGAACAAGTCTATTACCTCCCGCGTGGTAGCGCGGCTTACTGGCGCGACACCTGTCATTGCTGAGCAACCGCGTTCAGACTTCCGAAGTTTTCCGAAAGTTCGGAAGTCTCGCTCAGATTGTCACACGCCATAGGATCATGTAATTTGACA
Organism: uncultured Anaerolineales bacterium; assembly: GCA_964606195.1. Classification (GTDB taxonomy): domain Bacteria; phylum Chloroflexota; class Anaerolineae; order CAZSIG01; family CAZSIG01; genus CAZSIG01. The sequence goes on along the minus strand of CAZSIG010000348.1, from coordinate 3,902 downwards.
CGCGCGGCGAAGTGTGCTATAATCTGACAAATTGAATGCTGATAAAAACGGCGATTAGGAATAGTAAACGCTAGAGCGCGGTGCAGAGAGTCGGTGGGTGGTGTGAAACCGATACCGTAGCGAGTGTTGAATGGACCTATGAGTTCTGCTCCGAAAGCCCCGCGAGTAGGCAGCAGCGGAGACTCCACCGTTATCTGGGAGCTAAGTATCGAGAGATTAACAAAGTAGTGTAATCTGCTCCGTACTTGCAAGAGTGAGGCTGGCTACGCGTTATCTACCGCCATTCACGGCGGTTTTTTGTTTAGGGTCCCATAAGTAGCCAGACTAACTAGGGTGGCACCGCGTGGGTAATTTAGCCCCCGTCCCTAATGGGATGAGGGCTTTTTTATATTTTTTAACCAAATCTTCTAATTCCATTTAACTAAGGAGGAAAACAAAAATGGAAAGCACAAAAATTTTATTGACCGAGAACGAAATGCCCCAAGCGTGGTATAACATCAATCCCGATATGCCGGTGGAGATCCCCCCGACGTTACACCCCAAGACCAAACAGCCGGTGGGCCCAAATGATCTCGCGCCGTTGTTCCCGATGGGTTTGATCATGCAAGAAGTGAGCATGGAGCCATACATCGAGATTCCGACGGAATTGCAAGAAGTGTACAGAATCTGGCGCCCCTCGCCGCTCGTCCGCGCGCGGCGATTGGAAAAAGAGTTAGGAACTCCAGCACGTATCTACTACAAAAACGAGAGCGTCAGCCCCGCGGGTAGTCACAAGCCCAATACCGCGGTCGCTCAAGCATACTACAATAAGCAAGAGGGCGTCACGCGCATCACGACAGAGACCGGCGCGGGGCAGTGGGGCTCGGCGTTGGCGATGGGCTGCAACTTCTTCGATATAGATTTGAAAGTCTACATGGTCAAGGTCAGCTACGAACAGAAACCGTACCGCCGCCTGATGATGCAAACTTGGGGCGCGGAGGCGGTACCCAGTCCCAGCGAGGAGACCGAAGCGGGACGGATGATACTGGCACAAGACCCCAACTCCCCCGGCAGTCTGGGCATCGCGATCAGCGAAGCGGTGGAGGTTGCCGCGAAGAACGAGGATACCAAGTACTCACTGGGCAGCGTGCTGAATCACGTCCTTATGCACCAGACTATCGTTGGTGAAGAGACGCTCAAACAATTCGCGCTGGTCGAAGATTATCCCGATGTGCTCATCGGCTGTGTGGGCGGAGGCTCGAACTTCGGTGGCGTAGCGTTCCCCTTCATTCGCGAACGACTGAAAAATGGCAAGGAGACCAAATTCTTCGCTATTGAGCCGCTCGCTTGCCCCGCGATGACCAAAGGCATCTATGCCTTCGACTACGGAGATACCGTAGAGAGCGCGCCGATTGTGAAAATGGATACTCTAGGGCACTCGTTCGTGCCGCCGGGAATCCACGCGGGTGGATTACGCTATCACGGTATGGCGCCATTAATTTCCGCGCTGCATCACGCGGGCATCATCGAGCCGTGCGCCTACCACCAAACCGAAGTGTTCCAATCCGCAGTGCTCTTCGCCCGTACAGAGGGCATCATCATCGCTCCGGAGACCGCGCACGCGGCGCACGCGGCGATTGTAGAGGCACAGCGCGCTAAGGCGAACGGTGAGGAGAAATGTATTATGTTTAACCTCAGTGGACATGGTCATTTCGATATGGCGGCTTATGATAAGTACTTCTCCGGTGAGATGGAAGACTATGAATATCCCGATGAGAAGGTGCAAGAAGCCCTGACACATTTACCTAAAGTAGAGCTGTAAATCGCGGCAGAAGCCGAGAATAAAGGGGGATCGCACATCCCCCTTTATTTTTTTGGGCTCTTTGGTAATTCGCGTGATCAGCGCAGGCGTAAAGCCTGCGGCTACATTGTAGGCGCACCCTTTATGGGTGCGCTTATTTTGCCCTCTCGTGTTAATTAGTGGCAGAATTCCTGACCGCGCTACCCCCTCAGCCGAAAAGCGACCACCGTAGCATCATCTTCTAGGTCATGCCCTGCCGCGAATCTCGTCACCGCGGTATATACTTTGTGCATCAGCATCTCCGGTGACGCGTTCTGCTCCTTGCTTAACACCGCGCTCAATCGCTCAGAGCCAAATATTTCCCCCTCAGAATTAAATGCCTCTATTAGACCATCAGTGTAAAATAGCACCGACATATCGGCGGATAAAGTGATGACATTATCTTCGTAAGCCGGTTTTTCCCACGCGCCCAAAGGAGGCCCCGAATCTTCCCATTCTATAGCTCCGGCAGGAGCTATGAAATACGGATAAAGATGCCCCGCGTTAGAGAAAACCAGCACGCGGCTTAGGGGGTCGAGAATGGCGTAGATGGCAGTGACTAATATTTTTTCCGCAGGAGAAGCGTACAATGCCGCGCTGATTTCGGACAATACCTGCGCGGGGGAATCGGTGTGCAGCGCCGCGGCGCGCCACTGGGCGCGCGTGTTCACCGCCATCAGCGCGGCGGGAATCGATTTGCCCATCACGTCAGCGATGATGATGCCCAGCTTGCCATCGGGCAGCCACAAATAATCGAAAAAATCGCCCGAAGTCTCACGCGCGGGCAGACATTGCCCGACGATTTGTAGATTGGGAATATGCGGCGCGGCTTGGGGCAACATACTTCGTTGTATGCGACTGGCTATAAACAAATCTTGCTCCATGCGCCTCTTTTCGCGCAGTCCCTCAATCATGCGATTGAAGCTGTCCGCGAGTTCCCCCAACTCATCGTTGGAAAACGCGGGTATACTGACGTTCAGATTGCCCCCTTCTACCTTCGACATCGCGGCGCGTATATTGTGAATCGGTGTAATGAGGATTTGAGTCAGAAACCGGGCTAATCCCACACTGACCAGCGCGCTGGTGAAGATGATGAACAGTTCGAGATTACGCAGCAGGGCACGGGCTTGCGCGGGGTCACTGCTTCTCATCAGTAGCCCCGCGTGATTGTACGACAGCACCGCGAGGATAATGAGCGGCATGATTCCCCCTAGTAACAGAAAGAGCAATACGCGCGCCATCAGGGGCAGGCGAAATGAATGCACGGCGCGGGCGTTGCCCTTGGGAAAGAACAGCGGCAACTCCCGCCGCAGTACCATTTCCACTACCAAATAGTCCACTACGACCGTCACCAATCCGGCTATGCCGATGGTACTTATTAGGACGCTGAAGAAGACGCCTACCCTGGCTTGCGCGGCACTGAAGTACGCTTTGTACAACGCGATAGCCAGTCCGGCTATCGACCAGTTAATTGTACTGATCAAAGCTATTGCACCGGGTGTGTTGAGAACGCGCCGCTGCACATCTTCGGAGGGCGAAACTTCGCGCTTTGTCGCTGCGTGTTGGTCATACCATTTAATGATCGGCTTCATCCATAACCAGATCCAAAAGCTACCTACAAGCGACAATACAATCAACAGCGCGACGAAGAAGAGCGCCATGCCAAAGTCCGTCTCGGCTATTTCTAAATCAGCCTCTACGTTCACATAATGAAAGTAGAAAAAGATCAAAAACGCGCCGATTATGTTACTACTGCGCGAAACTAGCGTTAGTCTACGGTATAGTTTCATAAAGTTGCTCCCTTGAACTCGATGGTTCACAGAACAAGTAATAGGACGCGGCTTTTTTATAAAAACAGTCAAATCAGTAGAGTTGTTCCCTAATAAGCTGGGCAGAAAATAGGACGCGGATTTTCGCGAATTCACGCGGATAAATGGCTTAAATCCTGAAAATCCGTGTGAATTCGCGTCCTTTATAAGACCTTACACCCCATTGCGCCTATTTTCGAGGTAGTTACCATGAGCGGTGCCACACCACCAATGAACGAAAAACGCCGCGGTGCGGTAGCGGCGGTATGGGGATA
>CAZSIG010000347.1:0-4760 GCA_964606195.1 uncultured Anaerolineales bacterium | reverse complement strand
CGACCGCGATGCCCAAAAACAGACTCGCGCCGAGCGCCCAGCGTTTTTCCAATCCGGCTGCCAAAACTAAACCTATCCCCACTACCCACAAAACCACGACGGCGAAAGCCATTGCCCCCCACGACAAATAAATGCTCGCGTTGGTACTCGCCATCAACACGAAACTGAGCAACGCGAGGGTCAAAAAAGTGATGACCGCCGCGCCAAGTCCGATAATCACCAAGACTAAACCGCGCCGCGTCTTTGCCTTCTGCTCCATTATCTCTCCCATACTTTTTTCCTCCTATTGACAAAGCAAACTTTGTCACCCCACTCATAATAAGCCACCGCGATTGACTCGTCTTTGAAAGTTTGCTATACTCTAACTATGCGTTACGTAAACATGACAAAAAAATTAAAACTCAACAAGCGAAATGTCGCTATTATAGTAGTTACCGCCATCATCGTGCTGTTCGCGATATGGTTCTTTCTCCTGCGCGGTGGCGGAACAGGCAGCGCGACGCTAAATTGGCGAGAACATCTCCCTGATGATGTCCTGCACGTGGGCATGGATGCCAGCTATCCCCCTTTTGACATGATAGACGAAGAGGGCAATTTTTCGGGCTACGATGTTGACCTCGCGCTGAAAATCGGTGAGCGGCTGGGCGTGCCGGTAGAGTTCGTCAACACCGGTTTCGATGGGTTGTACGACGCGCTCTACATGAAAAGGTACGACGTGATTATCTCCGCGCTCCCCTTCGACGAGCACATGACGCAGGATTTGGCGTATACTCACAAATACTTCGACGCGGGTGAAGTGCTCGTGGTCGCGAAGGACAACGTCACCATCACCAAGCCCGCCGATCTTGCGGGCAAACGCGTCGCGGTCGAGCTAGGCTCTGGGGGCGATATGCAGGCGCGGCGGCTGCAACAGAAGTATGATTTCACCATCGTGCCCTTTTACTCTCCCGAAGAAACGCTGCGCGCCGTGCCAACTGAGCAGGCAGACGCGGCGATTAGCGATAATATCTCCGCGTTCCAGTTCAGCGGTACACAAGATGGCATAAAGGTGCTCGACGAGATGATTCACGTAAACGCGGTATTTGTCATCGCGGGGCGCCCCGAAAATAAGCCCCTCATAAAGCGCATTGATAAAGAGATCGCGGTATTGCAAGAAGAAGGATTTTTCACAGAACTCGCGAACAAGTGGCTCTATGCGCGTTGATTTTTCCCCACCGCGCCGCGAATTTTACCACACTATATCTTACGGGGCAACTGTCAGCGCTCGGCATTTAGCGCGCAGGCAAAAGCTGAACGCTGACAGTTCCTCTTGCCCAACACCGCGAATAGTGATATAATTTAGCCCAGAAGTCATAGCAAGCATTCTGTCGCTGGTACACGAGGGCAGCTACGAATAGTTGCCCTCGTTTGTGCTAGAGGAACTTCCCGACTCTCGGCGCGGTGAGTGACACCGCGCAAAGCTGCCTGGTGAAACAGTAAATCAGGGCGACAGTCTCGTAAGAGGCTGTTGACTACAACCGCAACAGAAAGCATGTCCGCCTTTCCACGGAAAGGTAAGGAGTGAAACGGTAGGGTAAGAGCCTACCAGCGATCGCGGCGACGCGGTCGGCTGGGCGAGCGTGCGGCTGAGAGCAAGCCGGGGGGACTGGGCTACCGCGTGGGAGGTGTTATGCGCCTATTTACCACGCCGTTCGGTCCCGGCGCAGCGACGACGGCAAGGTGAGGTAACACCTCATAAGTTAGGAGTCGCCAGTTCGCGTCAGCGGGCTGAGACAGATGACAGAGTAAGACAGAATCGGGGGTATGCTTGCTTGAAATAATAGTAATTAGACATTATATCGATTTATTTGACCGCGCCATTAATCGAACGCAGATAACGCAGATTGGCCTGATTTGCGCAGATTTGGGAGCATGTGCCGCGATTTTGGGTAATCAAAAACATAAAAATCAGCGTAAATCAGTTAAATCAGGAAAATCTGCGTTCCATTAGCTGCGCGTCAACAAATCGATATAAACTCTATTAATTAGGAGGTAGTTATGGGATTGATAACATGGATCATATTCGGAGGATTGGCGGGCTGGGTAGCCAGCAAGGTCGCGGGCACCGATGATCAGCAGGGGTGTTTGGTCAATATCATCGTAGGAATCATCGGCGCGTTCATCGGAGGCATAATAATGGGCTTTGTGACTAACAGCAAGTTTTACTTTGGATTCAACTTGTCCAGCTTCGTCGTCGCGGTGATCGGCGCGGTGATACTGTTGGTTATCACCGGCATGGCACGGCGCGGCAGGAGTTGATAACTTTTGTAGGACTTACGCAACTTCGGGGTATTTTTTACCGCCGAGCACGCAGAGAGCGCAGAGTTTTCTGAACAGGTTTTTATCGCGCCGCGAATATGACTTGTAACAAGATTTCGTAACCGTAGCCCTTTAGAAATGTCATTCTGCGGAGCGCAGCGCCGCAGAATCTCGTTCCAGAAAGTAATAGTCCGCCGAAAAACGAGATTCTTCGCTCCCGCTGGTCGCTCAGAATGACATCCTAGCGCGAAGTCTCGTTGTAGTACTATTTTGATTAGTGATTAACGTGTATTACATCTGTGAGCAGCCAACGACAAAAAAGCGGGGAACTAAATTAGTTCCCCGCTTTTGTTTCAGGAGATTTTGTTAATCTCGTCTAACAGAAGCTCAAAGAAGGTGTCGAACGCGCCTTTAGGTCCCAAAATCTGTACTGCCTTGCGTCTTTTCAGGGCGCGGCGAATTAGCGCGCTCTGCACTGGCGGCGCGGAGTTGACGTACCAGATAGAACCTCCACGGGCACTGCTCAAGCAGCGATTGATGTCATCATCGCGCAGGGTATGACCGACGATAACTACGTTTTGTGCCAAATATTTTTTAACCACCATCTCGATCTTCTCACTGAATTCCGCCACTTCTTGCGGAGTGAAGGCGAAAACGCGCGCATTAAGGTCACCATGTAGTTTCAGGATTTTGATACGCGGTGTAGGCTGTTTCACCAAATGCAATATTTGATCCTCTGGCGTCTCGCCATTGATGAGTACTTTGAAATCAGAGGTGCGAACCCCTGCCTTCACCAGCGCGTCTTCTAGCAGCGTATCGAAGTTGGTGGTCAGGATCAGATCAAAATAACCCGCTTTGATTAACTTAGCCAGAGCAAAATATCCGCGGCTAGGAGACAGCTTTTTGAACATATCGCTTAAGACCGGAAAACGGTACGCCGCGTTATGTGCATCCAGGTTTTTGTAAAATGTCACCGTATCTTGAAACCCCATATCGCGAATATGGTCAGATAACATGACTCCGGTACCCAAAACCAATACGTGAGGATACTCGCGGCTGGCAAGTCCACTCTTCATCAACCTTGCCAACTCACTGATTTTATCCGCCTCCGGGCTTTCTATGATGGTCGTCAGCACCGCGCGATCAGATACCGAACTCTTGGACAATCGCGCCAGTTGTTCATTGCGCGTTCTGAGCCAAGAGAAGAAGAGATAGTTACCGATGAACAGGCGATCTTCCATTCTCCTGTTCAGATAGCCCAGATAAGAGAGAGTGGTAATAAAAGATCGCGCGACGCGTTGCGGCATCTGCAACTTCGCGGTCAACTCGGCTTCCGTTATGCCCGGGTGACGCCCGACCTGAAGGATAATGACGCGTTCGCTATCCGAGAGGTTATTGAAATCTATTTGGAAATACGAGGACAAAGTCTCATCTACAGTGAGATCGCGCGCGGTATCAACTTTCTGAAGACTATTGCTATTTTCTTGATATAGACGATCGCACAAGATTTGCATCAAGAATGGGTGCTTGGCAGCCAGCGCGATGATCTTGTGCAGCGTTATTTCATCAACGTTGACGGGCGGATCGCGCCGCGTTTGTCTAACTAGGGCTTCAGCCTCCGGATGCTCTAATTCTCCCAGATAACGCGCGCTGAAACCATGTAAGAAAGAAGAAGTATCCCAATTCACACATAGATCGTTCAATTTGCTCAGTCCCTTGGCGGAGGTAATAACGACGCGAATAGAGGGGCTATGTAACGCCTTGCGAATTCGCTGCAACTCCGCGGGGGCGTGCGCGGCAATATTGATGAGTACCTCAACCTCGTCACACAACAAAAGTAACCGTAACCCTCTCTGGTGCAGTTGACGTACCAGGACGCGGAGGGACATGGTCAAATCAGAAGGCGTCAAGCTGGCAAAATCTAAGTCCAGACGCGGGTTATACATTTGGGCATCTTGAACTGCCTCCACTAATTCTACCGACAACTGCTCGTAGGTATCACACCCTTCCATATCCCAGAAGACGCTGAAAAACTCATTCGATCTCGCGGTCACCCACTCTAATTGCTTCAACAGCGAGGTTTTACCCACACGCCGATTACCGATGATCCATAACGCGTCATTGGGACCGTATAAAATCTCATCTATTAGCTTCTCTCTGCCGTAAAAATTATCACGGCTGACCCATTTTCCGAAGATGTAAGGATTCCTAGTCAAAAGTGATTACCTCTCTTGTAAAGAACGCGAGTTATTTTTGGTTTTGAGTGGTCGTGAGGAAGAATCTGCCACTAATTGCACGAATTTTCACTAATTTTTTGTTCTTCAAATATAGGTTGTTCGCCGAGTGAACTCGGCGCGGCTACCGGAACATAACGCGCTTCAGCGCGTTTCTCATAGCAGCCGTGAGTTCACTCACGGTATGTGTAGAATTAGTTCTGTGAAACGTGATACCGCGTCTGAACC
>CAZSIG010000346.1:0-4767 GCA_964606195.1 uncultured Anaerolineales bacterium | reverse complement strand
TTCATCACCGTCACGACGCGTAATGGGGATGGCACTAGCGCAGCATCAGATGTACATACGGTGACGATAGAAACCGCGTCACCGGAAATTATATCTGTGACCAATGTAACTATCTACGGTCCCACAAACGGGCAAGTCGATACCGCGTATGTGTTCACTACCACCACCGCGCCGCCTGGCGCCACCACGCCCATCACTTACACTTGGACACCCATACCGGACGCCGGACAGGGGACGGACACTGCTACTTATACATGGCTCACCAGCGGGACTAAGTTTATCACCGTCGCGGCAAAGAACGTCGCGGGCAGTGCTACAGATACGCACGAGGTAGTTATTGAGAGTCTAAACGCCTATCGAGTTTTCCTGCCGTTGATATTGAAACTGTCAAACTAAGCAACTCTATGGTGATAATTTCAAGTAAACCGACCGCGAAGAGATTTTATAATAGGACTTACGCAAATTCACAATAATTTTGCCGCCGAGGGCGCGGAGAGCGCAGAGTCTTGAAAGTAATGTGCTATTTGCACCCCGAAAATGCAGTTTAATGAATGTTAATGAACATCTATGACTGCGAAAATCTTTCTTTATCTCCGCGTCCGCCGTTTATCCCCGCACGGGGATGCTCTCTGCGGTGAGTTATAGTGCGGTTTTGCATAAGTCCTGTATAATTTGGTTTTTATCCCACCTGTGGTATAATTTGCTTGATTCGTAAAATGTGAAACGTAACAATTTACTCAGGCATTTTACTCTCAAGGAGGTAATTGCCTATGGCAAAGCTAATCGGTAAACGGTTGGGACAGTACGAGATTACGCGAAAAATCGGCGCGGGCGGCATGGGCGAGGTATTCGAGGCGCGCGATACAAAGCTTACTCGAAATGTAGCGATAAAGGTACTCTCCATCGAATCGGAACAGGATGACGAATTCGTGCAGCGATTCACGCGTGAGGCGAATACTGCCGCGGCACTGGATCATCCTAATATCATCACTATTTACAACGTTGGAGTGCAGGAGGGGTTGCACTATATTGCCATGCGCTATGCTGAGGGACAGACGCTCGGCGGCATTATTCGGCAGGAGGGGGCATTATCTCCAGCACGTGCGCTGAGAATCACTGAACAATTGGCGAAGGCGCTGGACTACGCCCACGAAAAAGGCGTGATTCACCGCGACCTTAAACCCGCGAATATTATGATTGGGCGAGATGACCATGTCACGCTGATGGACTTCGGTATCGCAAAGGCGTTGGCAGGCGCGAAATTGACGCGCACCGGCGTAGCGATGGGCACGCCGGATTATATGTCTCCCGAACAGTTTCAAGGGACAGAAGTTGATGCACGCAGCGATGTATATTCTCTAGGTATAGTGCTCTATGAAATGTTGACTGGAGAAGTGCCATTCACCGGAGATACCCCCTTCGCGATTCTGCACGGGCATATCTACGAACCGCCACCGCCACCGCGCCAATATAATCCCCAGCTTTCGGAGGATATAGAAGGGGTCATTTTGCGAAGCTTGGCGAAACGCCCTGAAGATCGCTACCAAATTGCGGGAGACTTGGTTTCAGCCCTGCGCGCTGCGGTGACCGCGGCGGTTCCAACCTCAGTTTTCACGGAACAAAACCTCAAACTAGTTTTGGAGCAAGGCAAAGAATATCAATTGTCTCCCGGTGTGTTGAAAATGGGACGCGAAGCGGGTAACGATGTGCTGTTTTCCCAAGATTCGGTGTCGCGGTTTCACGCGGAGTTTCGCACTGATGAACGCGGTAGTGTGATTGTGGATCTGGGCAGCAGTAACGGCACGATAGTTAATGGCAGACAGATCGCCGCGCACGTGCCGCAACCGATACATGCTGGAGACCAAATTAAATTGGGCAACGAGGTGATTTTAGCCGTAGAACGCGGTATAGTCGAACAACAACCTGTAGTCGCGCCTCCGCCTGCGCCCGAACTTAACGCACTCGCGAAGACGACTAAAAAGCCCCAGAAACCTGAAAAGGCAAAAAAGAGATCCACCGCCCAATCGCGTTCCTGGATAAAAACCTGGATCGCCGTACTCAGGCATCCCTCTGTAGCGACGTTTGAAAGCATCATCAACGATCCTTTAGCGTCAAACCGCCGCGCCTATATCTGGGTTTTTATCAGCTCCATGATTAGTGCATTCGCCCTGTCGGCGATGGCGGGAATGCAAGGCGCGGATATAGAGGCATTTGTGTGTATAGGTCCCGTTTTCGGGGTCGTTTCGGTAATTTTCTTCGCGATTAGCGTCGGAATTACCCAACTGATGGCTGGCGCGCTGGGGGGCAAAGGAAATTATTCACAATTATTACAGGCATGGGCAGCCATCGCCGCGCCGATAACCCTTATCTCCAGCATACTCAGCTTGATTCCGATATTGGCCATCGCGAGTTTTTTACTCATGCTCTACGGTTTCGTGCTCAATATCATCGCGGTAAAAGCGGTCAATAAGCTAGGTTGGGCAAAATCGATCGTGGCAGTGGTCATAATTCCCGGTTTACTAATGTGTGTAGGAATTGCCATCACGGCCGCGCTCGCGCTCACCGGACCCGCGATAGAGGATGTTTTCAACGAGGTAATTAATGAGTTACAATGACCGGGTTCGCTGAACAGAGAGGGAACGGTCAGCGAATTTGGTTGATCAAGAGCCCCTTGCTGCCTAACTGTTATGCTCGGTCTACGATGAGCATACTTTAATTTCGCTCTAAGTCCCCGTCGCGGGGGCGGCGGCGGCAAAAGCCGCGGTCTATTCCATAACGCCCCCGGGGACGGGGGCTGAGAGCCAGGTAGGGCGTAATTAAGTCGCTTTCATAGGGTGTACATAATACTTAGACACCCAGAGTCAAGTGAAGTGGACCGCGCTCAATCATACTCATACGCGGTCATAAAAAGGCAAAAATGGTTTATAATCGGACAGGTGTATAGGTTTCACCTAGTCAATCGCATAGGACAAATACTACACGCGTGGTTAACACAAAATCTCCCCAGATGACGGGCGCATCGAGGGAGATTTTGTGTTATATTAACCCCAGAAATTGAGAGAACATTCACCCCATACTAAAACAGTACTAGGCTGAAAAAAATGGGGCAACTCAGATTTGTGGCGTAGATTATGATAAGCCGCGCTACCACGCGGTGCGTAATGCCGACGTAGGGCGGCTTTCTTAGCCGCCGTTCTAGATCATTATCACCCCCAATGGCAGGTAGGGAAACCTGCCCTACCCCACGAATCCGCGTAGAGCCAAAAAAATTTGATAACAAATGATGGAGGTAAAAACAAGATGTTAGTCAATTTGCTGTTAGTTCATAGAGCCGGACAAATTAGCCCCGCGTCTCGCGAGGCTAATTACCAAAATTTAGTTCGTGAAACAACTATAATACCGAAAGGAGATACGAATATGAAAATCAGGATGATGAACGCGTTACAATGGAGTGTAGTGTTATTGAGCGCCTTGACCTTGATCGCCGCGCTAGTGCTGACCGGCTGTAGTCCGACCCCAGAGGTGGCGGCAGACTATGACGAGGCGCAGCCGTTGGTCGACTTAGCCGTAACCGATCTAGCTGGACGGTTGGCAATCGAGCCTACCAAGATCACCGTACAGGAAGTCACCGCGACGGAATTCCCCAACGCTAGTTTGGGGGTCCCTGAACCGGGGCAGATGTATGTCGAGATGATCACGCCGGGATATATCATCGTATTGACCGCGCAAGGCGAGATCTACGAATATCATGGGGCGGAAAACCGCGTCGTGTTGGTTCCGAAGGAATCTACGCCTACTCCTACCATTGCGGTCAGCTTGACGCCCGAGCAAGTAGTAGAACAGTTTTATACCTGGTACGTCGGTTACATCGGCGAACGCGGTAGTGACCAGATGCGCAATCCGCTGGTAGACAAAGCGTATCACTCTTCGCCCCATTTGACCGCGCGGCTTATTCAGGAAATAGACGAAATCATCGCTTCGTTCGATAAGGGCGGCTACGATCCTTTCCTGTGTGCGCAGGATATTCCGACCACGATCACCGTAGAGACGATGGATGTCACCGATAATCTAGCCCGCGTCGCGGTGCACACCGATTTTCCCGGACACTTGCTGCACCTCGATCTAGTCAGAGATCAGGGCATCTGGAAAATCAACCGCATTAACCGCGCTGGATCACCTGCACTTGGAGATGACGCGGGCGGAGCGGTGAATAAGGCAGATTGGCAGATCTTTCACGACGCGGAGTACGGCGTGCAAATGCAGTATCCCGCCGATTGGATCACGCATGAGGTAGAACTGCGCTTTCCAGAGATTGATGCCCCCACCGTTCGCGTAGTGCAGTTCCTGCCGCAAGGGTGGGCGGAGCAGATGAATCTGGACGGTCCACCCGATCCCACCGCGCCGCCAGTGGTCGCGCCCTTGGGATTGGAAATCAGCACAGGGACGCTAGAGGAGTATCGTCAGAAGTATGGGCAACCTGCGATCAGTGAGAGCGTAGAATTGAATGACTACGGCTACGCGGTAACTCGGGAGCAGGATGTATTGAGTGATAATCACCTGATCCGCTACGTGATTCCCCATCCCACAAACGCGCAGCTTCAAGTGACATTGGTCAATCAGTTCACCGGATTTCCTGAACGCGCCGCGGACAACGCGGAGATTAGCACCGCGCTCCAGCAAATAATCCAGACGATAGCGTTTACGAAGTAAGTAGGCGGCGCGGTTAAGTGTAGCAGGGGCAAGGTTCAACCTTGCCCCTATATTTTT
>CAZSIG010000345.1:0-4794 GCA_964606195.1 uncultured Anaerolineales bacterium | reverse complement strand
CAACGGCAGGTATGGAAACCTGCCCTACCCCGCAAATTTGAGTAGAGCCGCTTTTTCCAGACTTCCGAAGTTTCGGAAAACTTCGGAAGTCTATACGCGGGCAACAGTAGGCAACAATTGCCAACGAACATGCCCGCGTGGTTATCAAATTCAACTGAATCAGTCCTTATACCAATTGGCGCGAATAAACAGAAAATTAGTGAAAATTCGTGAAATTAGTGGCAGATTCTTCCTTGTGACCACCCGAAATCCCGACGACCCAAATTTATCCCCAAAACTCAGCGTTCTCCGCGTGCTCTGCGGTAAGATTGTCACAAACTCGCGTAACCCTATATCATTCGAAAAGAGGAAACATGCGTGTCTTATCCGACAATAACATGAAAATATCATTTGCTATCTTAGGTTCACTCTTAGTCTTCTTCATCGCGTGGCCCCTGCTCCGCACCGTCACCATGTCCAATCCGCTCATCCTCTGGCAGACCATTATGGACGAAGAGGTGCGCGCCTCGATAATCCTGACTTTCTACGCCTCCCTCATCGCGACGGTCATCGCCTTCATCTGCGGCGTCCCGCTCGCTTACCTGTTAGCCCGCGTCGACTTCCCCGGCAAATGGCTCATTGAGGGCATCATCGACGTGCCCATCGTCGTCCCCCACTCCGCGGTGGGCATCGCCCTGCTGATGGTTTTCGGCAGACGTAAACTGTTAGGGAAATTTTTCGGTCTATTCGGGCTCAAATTCGTCTCCGCCGCGCCGGGCATCGTCATCGCTATGCTCTTCGTCAGCCTATCGTTTTTAGTCAACGCGGCGCGCGAGGGCTTCGAGGCGGTAGACCCGCGCCTGGAGCGTGTCTCGCGCACTTTGGGCGCGTCACCCTGGCGCACATTTTGGACGATTTCTTTTCCGCTGGCTTGGCGCAGCATCCTCTCCGGCACGGTGCTGATGTGGGCGCGCGGGCTTAGCGAATTCGGCGCGGTCGTCATTCTGGCATATCACCCGATGGTCGCGCCGGTGCTCCTCTACGAACGATTCGAATCGTTCGGACTGAATTACTCCCGCCCGGTCGCCACGCTGATGATCCTGATTTGCCTGCTCACCTTCGCCATTCTGCGAATGACTGCCGCGCGAAAGGAGCACACGAGATGACAGAGCTTGGCAACGTACAATTGCGTGACTTGCACATCGATTTACAGGAGTTTCACCTGCGCGACATCAACCTGAACATCGCGGCGGGGGAATACTTCGTTATTCTCGGGCCCACTGGCGGCGGAAAGACCGTGCTGCTGGAGACTATCGCGGGGCTGTATAATCCCCGGCGCGGGCGCATCTCGTTAAACGGCGAAGATGTCACCGCAACTCCACCGGAGCGGCGCGGTATCGGCTTCGTTTATCAGGATTACATGCTCTTTCCGCACATGAACATAGCCCAGAACATCGCTTTCGGGCTTAGACTGCGCCGAAACGACCGCGCTACTATCCAAGAACGCGTGGCATCGATGAGCGAACTCTTAGGCATCGCGCACCTGTTACCGCGCAAACCGCATACCCTGAGCGGCGGCGAACAACAGCGGGCGGCATTGGCGCGCGCCTTGGTGGTCGCACCGCGCTTATTATTACTCGACGAACCGCTCAGCGCACTCGACCCGGAGACGCGCGAAGGATTGCAACAGGAATTAGCGCGCTTGCATCGCCAACTCGGCACCACGACGATTCACGTCACGCACGATTTTGAGGAGGCGGTGGCGCTGGGAGACCGCATCGCGGTGATGAACGAGGGGCGCATCGTCCAAGTAGGTTCGCCGGACGAGATTTTCCGTAAGCCGAGCACCGAGTTCGCGGCGCGGTTTGTGGGAATGCGCAACATCTTTCGGGGGGAAGTACGCGGCGCTGAGGATGGATATAAGTTATTCTTCACAGATGAGCTGCAAATAGCCGCGGTGACCGACCTCGCGGGGGAGGTGCATGGCTCAATCAGACCGGAGGATATTTTCATCTCGCACGCGCCGCTCGTCTCCAGCGCGCGCAATTCGTTTCGCGGGCGTATCGTGAACATCATGGACAAAGGCGCGGTCATCTACGTGACAGTGCAGGTGCCGCCGAATTTCATTTGCATGATTACGCGCCGCTCGCTGGAGGAATTAGAGCTGGTGGAGGGCGCGGAGGTCTATATCGCGTTCAAGGCAACGGCGGTGCACCTGTTTTGAGGGGAAAAACAGGGCGGCGTGTTACCTGAACGTGCCGCCCTTTCTTTTTTGCGCGGCGGAGGTTATTATCCTACGATAACTTTCAGGCAACGGCGCGCGGAGGCGGTAGACAGAACTTGCGCGGGGTCATACGGCAATGCCTTTTGACAAAACACACGCGTTATAGTACTATATGAGCACAATGAAAAATATCATCGCTAATTGTAAAGGCTTCCAGTGGGATGAGGTATTTCTCAACTTGCCTTTCATTATTGCTCCGGATACAACACATTCACAAAAGGAACACCGTTACTACGCGTTGGGGCGAACTGATATCAATCGCTGGCTATTCATTGCCTTTACCATTAGAGATGAACTAATCAGGGTTATCTCAGCCCGCGATATGAACCGTAAAGAAACGAGGAAATATGCTGCCAGAATTGAAAGATATACCAAATTTTGATAGTGAAGATAAAGAACGCGCCTTTTGGGCGGCGCACGATTCGACCGAATATTTGGATTGGGATGAAGCTGAAGCCATGGTCTTACCGAGGTTGAAGCTCTCAACTAAGACTATCTCCTTGCGGTTGCCAGAGTTAATGCTGAATGAATTGCGCGTCATGGCAAACAAGCGCGGGGTGCCGTATCAGGCCCTGATTAAACTATTTTTGAAAGAGCGCATTGATCAGGAGTTGAAGTGCTACACCGCAGAAGTTACTGAACTCTCTGAAGCTGTCGTGAAACTATGATAATGCAAGCCGCGATATGATTAAAGAAAGGGGGGCGCGTATTCTAGGCGAGTCTCGCGGTGATTTGTTCCTGCCAGTAATTAACTGCAAAAAGGCGGCGCGTTTACCAAACGCGTCGCCCTGTTTTATTTGAACAATTATAGGTTCATGTAAAGAGAAGGTTTTGTGAAAATCTTAGCGATTGAAAAAGAGATGCCGAATATCGCGGCAGAAGACTTCGCGCCACACCTTGACGCGGAGGCAGCCAGAGCATGGGAGTTACATCAAGCTGGCATCATTCGCGAACTATATTTTCGGCAAGATGAGCACTGCGCGGTTTTGATGCTCGAATGTGCGAATGTGGAAGAAGCCCATGTAGTGCTCAATACGCTGCCGTTGGTCAAGGAAGGTTTAATCACCTTTGAAGTTATTCCGTTAGTGCCCTATTCGGGGTTCGCGCGATTGTTCGGTGAAGGGCGATAAACGCGGCTGGTATTTATTGTGTCAGTCTTATTGCTAAATTTGAAAGGAGAAATGGAAATGTCTAATAATGTTGAAATTATCACCGTTGACGCCACCAATATCGATGAACATGGCTTCTTTTGCTATAAAAGCAAGCCGAAGGCAGAGGGATATCAACGCAAACTCGCGTGGCTCAAGGCGCGGTTCGCGGAGGGGCTGGTCATCAAAATAGTCTACGACGACGGCAGGTCGGTCGGTTTTATCGAGTATATCCCGGGGGAATATGCCTGGCGCCCCATTCGCGCCGCGGGCTATATGGTCATTCACTGCATCTGGGTTGTCGGTAGAGCGAAGAAAAAGGGCTATGGCTCGCGATTGCTGGCTGAATGTGTCGAAGATGCACGGCGACAACAGAAATATGGGGTAGTGATGATGACGCGCAAGGGTGGACACATGGCGGGCAAAAAGCTGTTCCTCAAGAACGGCTTTGTGGAAGTAGACAAAGCTCCCCCCGCGTTCGAGTTGGTAGTGCACAAATTCACCGATGACGCGCCGAACCCCGCGTTTCCGACTGACTGGGAGGCGCGAGCTAATCGCTACGATTCGGGATTGACCATCATCTACGCCGACCAATGCCCGTACATGGCGGACACAGTCACAAAATTATCGGGGGTTGCCGCGGCGCGGGGCATGGAAACTCATGTCGTCGAACTCACAAACAGCCACGAAGCGCGCGAAACCGCGCCGTCACCTTACGGCGTTTTTAGTCTGGTGTACAACGGGAAATTGTTGGCGCCGCTCCCTCTCAGCGAGAAGCAATTAATAACCCATTTGGAAGAACGCGCCGCGAGCTAGGTGCGGCGCACTTTAATCGCCTGTGTCACTACCTCAGCCAGCTGCTCCAAGGCGGTTTGCAACCGCCGTTCTCGCTTGAAACGCGGCGCAGTGTGGCAAGAAGACGAGAGTTAGCGCGTAGCTAGGACTTTCTCAAAGTGTCATGCTGAGCGCAGCGAAGCATCTCGTTTTGGTTTATATTCGGCTTTAGCGCGCCGCGAGCCCTCTCTGTGATGAAAACGAGACCCTTCGCTGCGCTCAGGGTGACATATTATCCAAACGGCGCGACTTTGAGAAAACCCTAAGCGGTAGTGACGGTATGAGGATACCGCCCTGACGTATCATGCAAGGCGCAATCCCCATGGTGTCTGATGTATCGTACAGGGCGCAATCCCCATCGCGCCAGTTTATTTTCTAGGTCGCGGCGCGGTAGCGGCGGTATGGGGATACCGCCCTGACGTATTGTACAGGGCGCAATCCCCATTGCGCCTATTTTCGGAGTAGTTTCCATGAGATTGCCGCATCACCAATGGACGAAAATCACCCTCACCCCCGGCCCCCATATGCGTCAACTTAATTTTAGGGCGA
>CAZSIG010000344.1:2720-4824 GCA_964606195.1 uncultured Anaerolineales bacterium | reverse complement strand
CAAGGTGGGCGCGGTCGCGGCGGGGACGATAGGGGGCATCGGCGGCGCGTTGTTCAGCATGAACGGCCCGCCGGTGGTGCTCTATCTAAATTACGTCAACCCCAACCCGCACGAAGTACGCGCCGCGCTCTATCTCCTCTTTTGGGGCAACGCGGTGTGGCAGACGATTTTGTTCATCAACAACGGGATGATGAATACGGAAATCGGCTGGTTGGTGCCGATAATCGCGCCATTTGCCGTCGCGGGGGGATATTTCGGTAATTATCTGGCGCATAGAATCAACGTGGCGCGTTTCCGTCAGGTCGTCGCGGTGCTAATCGCCGCGACCGCGGTGATTTTGTGGATACGATAGGGGAGGTTGGAAATAGCAAATTGCAATGAGATAAGACTTACGCAACTTCGAGATATTTTTTACCGCCGAGGGCGCGGAGAGCGCAGAGTTTTTAACCCGTTTTTGCTATCTGAAAATTATGACCATAAATGAGCGTATATGACCGTGTATGCTGATTACCAAAACGTTTCCTCAGAAAAACTCTGTGTTCCCTGCGCTCTCTGCGGTTAGCTATAGTGCGGTCTTGCGTAAGTCCTGTGAGATTAAGAAAAGCTAAGTTCTAGTTTTTACTTTTCATCGTTATGATTGCAGTAAATTTAAGTCAAGTGAGCTTCGCGCATATCGCGGAGCCGGTCTTTGAAAATCTCTCTTGGGAGATTCATGACGATAGATGTGTGGGCTTGATTGGCCCTAACGGCTGCGGCAAAAGCACGCTGCTGCGGCTTATCGCGGGGGAGTTGACCAGCGACGCGGGTTCTGTAGTGCGGCGCAAGGGGCTGACTGTCGGGTATCTGGAGCAGGAGCCGCGATTGACAACCGGGCTTACGGTGTGGCAGGAGGCGCTTTCCGCCTCGACCGAACTGGCGCGGTTAGAGACGGAATTAGCGCGCGTCGAGGCGCAGTTGGCTGACCCTGTGGTTTACGGTGATGAGCGGGCGCTAACGCGCGTGTTGGAACGCCAGGCGCGGTTGTTGGAGGAGTTCGAGGAGTTAGGTGGTCCCGGCTATGAGGGGCGCGTTCGTTCCACTTTGCACAGCTTGGGTTTCCGCGAAGTGGATTTGAAGCTGGAGGTCGAGGTGCTCAGCGGCGGGCAGCGAAAGCTGGTCGGCTTGGCGAAGTTGCTGGTTACTCAGCCCGATTTGCTATTGCTTGACGAGCCGGATAACCACCTCGATTTGGAAGGCAAGGTTTTTCTGGAGAAGTTCATTCGCGACTATAAGGGCGCGGTGATCATCGTCTCTCACGACCGCTACTTACTCGATCTCATCGTGGACGAAATCGCCGAGTTGGAGGATGGGCATCTATCGCGCTGTGTAGGTAACTACTCGGAGTATGCCTTTGAGAAACGTATGCGCCTGCTGCGACAGCAGCAGTTGTATCAGGCACAGCAAAAGGAGATAGCGCGGCTGGAACAATCTGCCAAGCGGCTGTTGACCTGGGGCAAGGTGTACGACAACGAGAAATTCTCGCGGCGCGGGCGAAACATCCTCAATCGGCTGGAGAAGATGGACAAGCTAGACCGCCCGACGCTGGAGCGTAAGCGCATGGGATTAGAACTGAGTGGCTGGCGCGGCAGCAACAAGGTGTTGGAAATTGTCAACTTAAACAAGACTTTTCCGATTGAGGCGGATAATTGCGCGAATGACGAGATGATTTTGCTCGCGGGGCTAGATTTGCTCATCTGGCAGGGGGAACGCGTGGGGTTGGTTGGTCCCAACGGCGCGGGCAAATCGGTGCTCTTTCGGCTCATTTTGGGACAGGAGCAGCCGACCAACGGGGAGATTAAAATCGGACCCAGTGTCGAGGTCGGTTACTATGCTCAGCGACATGAGACGTTGGATTATCAACGCACGCTGATTGATACGGTGCGCCGCGCGGCGAAATTCTCGGAGAGCCACGCGGTGGCGTTTTTGGCGCGTTTTCTGTTCGATTACGAACAGGCGCGGGGGATTGTGGCAAATTTATCGGGTGGGGAGCGTAGCCGCTTGCAGATGGCGCTCCTCATGCTCTCCGGCGCGAACTTTTTGCTGCTCGATGAGCCGACTAATAACC
>CAZSIG010000344.1:0-2620 GCA_964606195.1 uncultured Anaerolineales bacterium | reverse complement strand
CTCCTCATGCTCTCCGGCGCGAACTTTTTGCTGCTCGATGAGCCGACTAATAACCTCGACATCGCTTCCGCCGAAGTGTTGGAGGACGCGTTGTCCGAATTTGAGGGGACGGTGTTGGTCATATCTCACGACCGCTATTTCCTAGATCGTGTGGTGCACCGCGTCGTGGAGCTTGATGATGGCGCGCTGAATGAGTACGTGGGAAATTACAGCGATTATCAAGCCGTGAAGATTCGATGATGGTAGGTACACCTTTTACGGGTGCGGTCAGGTGTCAGGCACCTTCGCCAGCTTTGGTAGAGGGAATATTATGAAAGATGAAAACAAATCGAAAGAACAGTTGATTGCCGAATTAGCTGAACTGCGCTGCCGCGTCGTGGAGTTAGAGGGGCGCGATGAGCAAGGTAGCGCGCAGAAGTATCTTGACATTGCCGGAGTGATGATAGTAGTCCTTAATGCCGCCGCGAAGATATCGCTCATAAACGAAAAGGGGTGTGAGATTCTAGGATACGCGAAAGAGGAGATCATTGGTAAGGATTGGATTGCAAATTTTCTCCCCGAACGAGTCAGAGCCGATGTGAGAAATGTCTTTGAAAATATTATGGCGGGGCGCGAGGAATTGTTTAAGAAAGTTGAGGAAGCGGTTCTAATCAGCGGGGGAGAGGAGCGGATTATCTCATGGCATAATACTGTACTGAAAGATGAGAACGATCGTATAATCGGTACGCTCAGTTCGGGGGAAGATATAACCGCGCGCTTGAAGGCGGAGAGGGCGTTGCGCGAGAGCGAGGAGCGGTTCCGTTCATTGATAGAATCTTCTTCGGAGCATATCTTCATGCTCGACCGCGAGGGGGTATATTTGAACAGCAATAGCCACGTGGAGCATGTGGGATTAGAGCGCGGAGAGGATTTGGTGGGGCGGTATCTGCGCGATGTTTATCCCCCCGAAGTCGCGAGGTATTATCTGCGCAATCTCGAACAGGTCTTGGTTACGGGGCAGGCGGTGCATTTCGAGCATCCTCTGCCAAGCCGCGAGGGATTGAGGTATCACTTGGATACGCTGTATCCGATCTTTCGCGATGATGAGGTGTGGGCAGTGGGCGGAATCTGCCGCGATATTACCGAGCGTAAGCGCGCGGAAGATAAAATGGAATGGTTGGCGAGATTCCCCAGCGAGAACCCCTATCCGGTGCTGCGTATCGCGCAGGATGGCAAAATCATCTACGCCAATTCCGCCAGCGCGCCGCTGCTCGATTTGTGGAAAGTGCGAACCGATGAATATTTGCCCGATTACTGGGGCGAATTTGTGGGGGAGACGCTCGATTCTGGGGTAAGCAAAGAGACCGAAGTTCGTTACCACGACCGCGTGTTCGCGCTGACCTTCGCGCCCGTTGTGGAGGGGAAATACGTCAATCTGTACGGTTTGGACATTACCAAGCGCAAACGCGCTAGGATGGCGCTGCGCGAGAGCGAAGAGCTGTTTCGTAGCATTTTTGAGTTCGCGCCGGTGGGGATAGAATTATACGACGCGACGGGCGATATGCTGGAGTCAAATAAGTTGGCGATGAAGATATTCGGTATCTCTGATTTGGATACCATGAGAAAATATAACATGCTCGCTGACCCCAATGTACCACGTGAGACCAAGCGGCGGTTGCGCGATGGCGAGACGGTGGCGGAGGAGTTATTGTATGATTTTGAACAATCACGCGATATGTACCAGACTGCCAAAGAGGGCAAAATGTGGCTCAGTCTCATTCGCACGCCGTTAGGGAACAACGGAGAGTCACCGCGCGGTTATGTGGTTATATTGCAAGACATCACCGCGCGTAAGCGAGCGGAAGACGCGCTGCGTCAGAGTGAGGAGAAGTTTCGGGAACTGGCGGAGAATATCGAGGAGGTTTTTTGGCTCAGGACGCGCGATGAGATGCTGTACATCAGCCCGGCTTATGAGCGGGTATGGGGCAGGAGTTGTGATAGTCTTTACCAAAACCCCGATTCGTTCACCCAAACCGTTCATCCTGACGACGAGGCGCGCGTATTGGCGATGTATAATTCGGAAGAGTTTGTGAAAAGCGGCATGTTCGATGAGGAGTACAGGATAGTTCGCCCCGATGGAACTATAAGGTGGGTGCACGCGCGGTCGTTCCCGATAAAGGGGCGCGGACATAGAACCGCAGGGATAGCCGAAGATATAACCGAGCGTAAAGAGGTCGAAGAAGAACTACGGCTCTATTCGGAGCGGCTCGAAGTCCTTTATGAGATTGACCAATCTATTCTCACCGCGCAGTCTCCCGAAGCGATTGCCCAAGCCGCATTGAAGCATATCGGAGAACTGTTGCCCTGCCTGCGCGCCAGCGTCTTGGAGTTCGATTTCGAGCACAATCTGGCTAACGTGCTGGCTATTTACACTGAAGAAGAGACCGCGCTGGGTAGTGGGAAGACTTTCCCCCTGAAAGAATTTGTCTCTGGTGAGGATTTTGAACACTATCGCGAACGTATTCTAAAAGATACGCTGAATTTATCCTTGCAGATGACTAAAGATGGGGGGGTACGTGGGGAGGAAGTAAGCGCATACGCGAACGTGCCGATGATTGCGCGGGGAGAGTTGATTGGCAGC
>CAZSIG010000343.1:0-4832 GCA_964606195.1 uncultured Anaerolineales bacterium | reverse complement strand
TGGTTAAATTATCGGATTACTTTTCCCTATCACTTACTTCTTTACCACTACTCAAGGCTAAGTTTACTCGCATCTCCATAAAAACTCAAAGATTTATGAAAGTTTTGTTTTATAAACGCGGTGATCTTGGCGCGTTATAAAAGTTTTCGGGTAAAAGTTTTTACAAGCTAGGAGTTGTGAAAGGATTCTTTCATTCCAAAATATGGAGGATCGCGGTAGCTTCGAAGATGCGATTGCGCTCCTTGTTTGTCGTCTCTTCCAAAATGCCCATCTTCTTCAGCTTTTTCAAAGCCTTCATCGCAGTGGGATGCGAGACCTCGAAACGCTCCTGTACATCATTCGCGGAGAGCATTGAATGCTCAAACAACGAATCGACGATGCCTAGCATCACCGCGGAGACGCGTGTCTGTTTTAGACGATCGCGCCATTCGGCTTGTAGGTCTTGCAACTGCTTGACTTTGGAGATCGCATCTTGCGATTGTTCTGCCACACCGTGCAGGAAGAAGAGCAGCCAATCACACCACGCGCCGCGCTTGCTCACTGCTGCCAGCAGGTCGTAATAGTCATGCCGATGCCGCTCGAAGAAGACGCTCAGATAGAGCAACGGCAGTGGCAATAGTTTCCAGTCTATCAATAGTAGCGAAATTAACAATCGCCCAATGCGTCCGTTGCCATCTACGAATGGATGGATCGCTTCAAACTGATAATGAATGAAAGCCAAGCGCATCAAAGGGGGATAATCATCTTCGCGGTGGATGTAGCTTTCGAGGTCTTCAAGGGCGCGGTTCATACCGGTAATATCTTGTTCGCCGGGCAGCTCAACGGGCATTCCGGCTACAGTTCCAACCGCGGTCTCCACTGGCGGGGGAACAAAATCAGCCTCCTGCACGGAACTACCGGGGCGCCCGATCCAGTTTTGGTAGCGGCGGAACTTGCCGGGGGTGGCGTATTCCCCACGTACCCCTTCCATGAGTTTTTCGTGCAACTCGCGCAACAACCGCAAGCTTACAGGCAAGCTCTCTAGCCGCTCTAAACCGTAACGCATCGCGCTTACGTAGTTATGTACTTCGCGCACATCTGCCTCAGACGACTGCCCCCGCGCGGTGAGTTGACCCGCTTCGTAGGCGTATAAATCCGCGATATCCGCCTGTGTTCCCTCAATACGTGAGGATAGAACCGCCTCGCGGCGCAGGAAGGGACCGATCAGCAACTGCGGATTGGACATTGTGCGCCCCAGCCCTGCCAATTCGCCTAGAGCGCGGTCGGCGTCGGAGAGGGCGCGAATTAGTTTCGCGTTGAATGAGATTTGAGGGGGCAGCGGATCGGGAATAAATGCCCAATAAGCCGCGCCATCCCGTCCTATTTTTAGCAATCGCCCCGCGGGGCTGTCCTGGAATTGTGAGGGTTCCATACAGATTACTAGATTCTTCCGGCGAATTCATCATGGACGCGGCGCGCGCTCTGGCGAAGTCTCTTGACTATCACATCTTTCTTGCCGGGGGGTACAGGGAAGAAGCTCATCATATCGACTTTCTTGACGACCTCGTCGCGGCTCTTGCCCGCAGCGCGTAGTTCCCAAACTTGCCGGCGAATCTCGTTGATATAATCGCGCATCGTGTGTATCGCTTCCATCTTGCAAACTCTGCCGTAACCGGGGACGATATAATCGATATCCATGCTCTCAATCAAATCCAACGCTTCCAACCACTTATCAGTTCTCCCCTCGCCCATAGCGGGATGGATGCCATTCACTACCACATTACCCGCGAACAAAATCTTATCATCGGGAAGATAAAGCGCGCTGGCAGCCTTGCTGGCACCTCCGATATGGATAAAGTGAAAGACGCGGTCGCCTTTATATATATCGAGTGTTTTGCTAAACGCCACCTCTGCCATGATGATTTCCAAGTTCTCTAAGCCCGCGGCAACTAACGGCTCTGATGAACGATAGGAGTCGATCAAGCGATTCTTGAATGTATCTCCATAGCGGCGCATCTCGTGCCGCGTTTCGTGGTGCGCGATGATCGGTACCTCGAAATACTGCGCGCCTAGAATATGGTCGGGGGTATGATCTGTGTAGAACAGATAGATCAGCGGAGATTTTACACTCTTCTCAACTTCTTGTCTCCACTGCCGCGCGTCACTGGGAATGCGCGGGCTGTTCACTAACATAGTTCCCTCCGCGCTATCTATCGCGGCTACGGTACCGCCACGGAAATTCGTCTCTACGTATACTCCTTTTTTTAATCTGCGCATTTACTCTTTCCTTAATAACTTAATGATGAATGATAAGTACTTACACAAGTACAAAGCTCGCTTTGCACTCAAACTACGACGCGCTTATCGGTAATTCGATAGTAAACCGCGTCCCCTTTCCCACTTCACTCTCGACTAGTAGCTCTCCACCATGTTCTTGTACGATAGTCCGACTCACATTAAGCCCTAAGCCGGTGCCATCTTCCCCTTTGGTGGTGAAGAAGGGTTCGAAGATTTTCTCCATGTTTTCAGGGACGATACCAGTTCCCGTATCCGCGACAGTGATGATTAGAAATCTGTCCTCATTGCGCGTTGCAATGGTTAGTTCACCACTACGCGGCATCGCGTCTATGGCGTTAATGATCAAGTTCATCAACACTTCTTCTAACTGCCCATCAGATCCGTAGGCTATGTCATTCTCCGCTAGAAGATCGAGGTTCAACTCTATATCCGCGTGGTATAGTCGCTTTTCTACCAGCGGCATCAAGTTGTGCACAGTTTGATGAAGTGAAAAAGGATTGTAGTCTGTCTCAGCCGGTTTAGAGAAGCGCCGTAAGCGTTCTACAAGACTAACCAGTCTCTCCGCCTGCCTTTGGGCTATATCCAATACCGAGTCGTGATCCTCTTCCATCATTAACAACCCTATACTGGAGTTAATGCCTCCAACATAGTTGCTTATCTCGTGAGCCACCGACGCGGACAACCTGCCCATAGAGGCTAACTTCTCGGAGTGAAGCAACTTTTTCTGCGCGGTTTGCAGTGCCGCAGTGCGTTCTTCCACCAGTTGTTCGAGGTTGAGGTTATATTCGCGCAAACGCGCCTCCAACCGCCGCTGCTCTGCATTAGCCTTTTCCAATTCGGCGCGCAACAAATCTAGCTCATTACCGCGCTGAATGGCACGCTGCATCAACATGCCCAAATGTGTTACATCCTTGACCAGATGGATCAACCCCACAATATTGCCGTCGCGGTCGTGCAATGGTAAATCGGTGAAATCTACGTAGATTATGCCTTCATCCTTCGTCTCACGATTGATGCGCTCCAGCTTCAGGCGCGGCACTTGCCCCGCGATAATCCCTTGTAATATCTCTTCGTATCCAAACAGTTCTGGGAATAAATCGGTAATCGGAGAACCTACATAAGCTGCTGAATTAGGACTATCATATCCGGGTATCGGAGTGTACAGTTCTGTAATATACAGCTTATAATTGGTCAATACATACGCGATGTTCGACTCGCGAATGATATTTTGAGCTACGATTTTATCCATGATATTAACGCTGTTCCTCCAGCATTATTTCACCGGAAGAGTGAAATAAAACGTCGCGCCCTTTCCCGGTTGTGATTCTACCCAGATGCGCCCGTCGTGTCGCTCTACTACCTTTTTGCATATTGCTAAGCCGATGCCGGTTCCCGCGTATCGCGTTCTAGGGTTGAGCTGTTGAAAGATACCGAAGATGCGTTCGGCGTCACACGGCGCGATACCGATGCCGTTATCTTTGACGGAAAAGAGCCATTCCGCGCCCGCTTGCTCAGCAGAGATATGCACGCGCGGCGTACTCTGCTCGGGTTGAAATTTGAGCGCATTGCTGATCAGATTCAGAAATAATTGTTCCAATTGTAACTCATCTGCTAATACCGTCGGCAACGGATCATGTGTCACTACCGCGTCATGTTCACTAATCATCACGCTCAAGCTACTCAGAACACGGTGCAGTACCGCCGCGCTATCGGTTACGGTGAAATTGCGCCCATTAGTACTAACGCGCGCCAGCTTTAATAATCCCTTGATCAAATTTTCCATGCGGGCAGCGCCATTCACCGCGAACTCGATGAAGTCATCAGCGTCGGCATCAAGT
The DNA here is from genome assembly GCA_964606195.1 of uncultured Anaerolineales bacterium. Taxonomy (GTDB): domain Bacteria; phylum Chloroflexota; class Anaerolineae; order CAZSIG01; family CAZSIG01; genus CAZSIG01. Next base: position 717 of record CAZSIG010000343.1, on the reverse strand, counting down.
TTGCCCTTGTAACGCCGTTGCAACAGTCCCAGATGATTTCTAATTGTGCGCAGCGGCTCCCGCAGGTCGTGCGAAACGACGTGTGCGAAGTTCCGTAACTCCGCGTTAGCAAGTTCTAGCTGTTTATTGCGTTCATTAAGCTCCGCATGTAGCAAGCTCATCTCGTTACCGCGATGGATGGCATGTTGCATTAGCACTCCCAATCGCGTCACATCTTTAACCAAGTGAATTAACCCGACGATGTTCCCATCGCGGTCATGCAATGGTAAATCGGTAAAATCTATATAGATTATCCCACCATCTGCAACCTCGCGGTTGATACGTTCTAAGTCAAGACGCGGCACCCGCCCCGCGACGATTCCCTGTAATACATCTTCGTACCCGATCAATTCCTGAAACATCTCCGTAATCGGAGAACCCACGTAATCCGCGGGATTCAACTTGCCATATCCCGGTATCGGCATACAGAATTCGATGATCCGCAGGTCGAGATCGGTCTGCACATACGCGATATTCAATTCTTTAGCAATAGTCCGAGTTATATGCTTAATCATTACCGTCTAGGGCTTGCGCAACTTCAGCACAATTTTACCGCCGAGAACGCCGAGTTTTCCGGTTAATTCTTTAACGCGCTGCGAATATGACCATTTGTGTAAGTTCTATGGTTCTACGCGGATTTGTGGGGTAGGGCAGGTTTCCATACCTGCCGTTATGGGT
>CAZSIG010000342.1:0-4849 GCA_964606195.1 uncultured Anaerolineales bacterium | reverse complement strand
TCAGCGCGCAGCACTTCAACCATCACGAGTATTGCCTCGATCACTCCAGCCCTGGCAATTTTTGTGATCAGTTCGGCCCCGCGCCACAAGACAGAAGTTTCGCGGAGCTTCTCTACGATTACGATACCACGATTTTGGTCTCTGTCTTACAAGGCATCGTCAACAAGGAAGGACCGCGCCTCTATCTCAATCACGATCATGATCACGACGAGGAGCCGGGCGTCGATAAGTTCTGGCTGGCACAAACGCGCGACCCGGATAAACCCTACGGCTGGCTCGCGTCTTACCAAATCAAGCAGATCGAGACGCTAGATAAATTACTCGACACCTTCAGAAAAGATGTGCAGGGCGTGGTCATCTGGGACGACGAGGTGCCCGCGACACTCAACGCCGCGACCACTATCGCGGGAGTGGAGAATTGGGTAGTACTGCGCGATGGTAGCGAGTTGCGCGACGACGTGACCAAACGTTGGGAGATCAAAAAATCGCTGGTTGGCATGTTCGGCACCGATTCACCCACCATTCTGGGTTACAACACGCCGACCACCGGCTCCGCGAAGAACGATGTCTATGTCTGGTTGCGCGAACAATATCTGGAAACCGGCAAGACCAACCCGCGTCTGCTGGCTTACTTCGAGGATGGCTACCCCGCGCAGTTGTACCAAAAAGGACAAATGACGCGATGTAATCCCTACACCTTCGAGCGGGATTACGCGGTGCAGCATCGCGCCTTCGTCTATGATTTATCCCCTTGGGCATTGGACGTGAAGCGCGAGGAACCCGAATTTCCGGTAGATGATCCAGAGCAGGAACCGGGCACCGATCTAATGACGCTCAACAGCATTCTCCGCGAGGCGCGCGAACGCGCCGGCACTGATCCGATTCAGGTGCTCGGCTACATTCCCTGGTGCCAAAAATACTCCGATGCCCCCGACGCGGGCGGCACCCATGACCCGGTCGCGGGGGAGTGGGAGAGTACCTGGAATCTGTCGACGTATGGCGCGTATATGGCAGCGGGTGGCGGCGAACTGAACGGCATCTCGTTGGCTAATCTCTCCATTCATAGCCAAGCTCCTTTCCCCGATCGCGTCGTGCAAAACCCCATTCCCACACGCGCCGAATTGATAGAAAAGGGCTATCTCATGCCCGACGGGCGCGTGATAAACCGCGCCTATATTCTCTATTACGCGGGCGATTACGACCTGGCGCATAGCGTCTACGCGCTGATGGAAGCGGTCTACCCGCGCACCTGGCGCGATGAGAAGCGCGGCGAAATGCCGCTGGCGTGGGGCGTGAACGCGGGACTGATCGAGCTTATTCCCGATATTATGCACTATATCTACTACACTAAAACGCCGAACGACTACTTCGTCGGGGCAAACAGCGGCGCGGGATATATGAACCCCGGCGCGTGGCCTCCTTACCTCGACGAGCGCTGGACGACGCTCACGTTGGATTATTATCGCCGTTTGAACTACAGCATTCAGGGCTGGATTCTCAGCGGCAAGGGGGGCGCGATCACCGACGAGCGTAAGCGGCTGTATTTGCCCCTCGCGGGCGACGGCATCGCGTTTTATTATTGGGGCTTGGAGAAGGACTACCCGCGCCTGTTCGAGGGAGTGCCGCTGACCAAACACTGGCTAGAGGCGTGGGGCATGGCAACGTCGCTGGACTGGGCGGTGGATAACGTTCACAATTCGTACTTCGACCATGTGGAGAAACGCGGCGCGGAGCAGCCCGCCTTTCTGATTTTCCGCACCGCGTGGACGAAGCCGAGTTTCCTATGGGAAGTGACGCAGCGAGTGCAAGAGGATGATCGACTCGGCATGATCGTCGGCGCGTCGGGAACGGAATATCATCCGAATTACACGGTGGTAGATCCGTACACCTTTTTCTACTTGATGCGCACACACTTAGGGGGTGAAAATAAGTTTCGCGCCACTTACGTATCCGATAATATTCCACCGCGCATGAAAGCGGGCGCGGAATATCCCATCCACGTGATGATTCGCAACGATGGTTGGGATACGTGGCATCATGAGCACCGCGACACCCCGCCGCACGAGTATCGCCTGGGGGTTCACATTCAGCGCGGCGAGGAGATATTACCCAACAGCACGCGGCAGTTGTCCAACGCGTACCAACAGCGCGTCAGCCTACCACACGATGTGCCACCCGGCGGGACGGTCGAATTGAAATTCGTCTTCAAAGCTCCGGAGATTCAGGGAGAACACGTCATGCAGTTAGACATGGTCGCGGAGGGCTTGACCTGGTTTGAGAGCCAATATGATATTCCCTGGCAGGTGCATGTGGTGATAGAGCCGTAAAAATAGTGAGTAGTAAATAACTAGTATAGGACTTACGCAAAACATATATTGATTAACCGCAGAGAGCGCTGAGGACGCGGAGCAGCGGCAGAGAAATATCTTTTTACTATCATAAGCGGTCATAAACGTTCATTGTAAGCCATATTTGCGGTGCATTAAAGAATTATCTGCAAAACTCCGCGTTCTCCGCGTGCTCGGCGGTAAAATTATTCTGAACTTGCGTAAGTTCTATAGTAATGAGTAAAATTCATTGGCGCGATCTAGGAGATTGTGTTAGAATTGTAAGCTTGAATACGTTTTGAGGGAGAGGATGATGAAACGAAACCAGTGGATAATTTTGCTGATAATTTTGAGTATAGTGGGACTGGGATGCGGGGTGCCGGGACTCGTCGCGCAGGCACCAACACCCGTCCCGCTGGAGCCGACGCGGACACCGAAGCCGACGTTCACCCCTATACCATCGCCGACGAACACCGCGCCGCCGACCGACACGCCTATTCCCACCAACACACCGACGGTCACGAACACACCGCCGCCGACTAACACCCCCGTACCACCGACCGCGACGCCCGCGCCACCAACCAATACTTCACCGCCGCCGACCGCGACGGAAATACCACCAACACAACCACCACCACCGCCGACACAGCCACCACCACCGACCAACACGCCGCCACCCACAGAACCACCGTTACCGATCATGGCTGTCGGTGAGCCGCAGCGCTACGGGCACACCTCGCAGACGCGCATCTACGGCAAAGTCGTCGACGCGGCGGGGAACGCCATTCCAGAACTGAATATCACCATATTCCGCGATGGTGAACTGATCGCGGGGGGACAAATCATCACCAAAGATCCGAAAGGGATGTGGAATTCCGACATGTATGGTAACGAATACAATTGGAGCTTCGATTATTTTAAATGGAAAGACGCGGACGGGATTGATCGCACCGACAGTAAAATATTGACGCCCAAAGCGGGCAATTGGGAGGTTTACGTTACAGATCGCAACCTCAAAGATGGCATAGGTACGCGGTTATCAGATTCGCACTTCTGCGCGACCGGCTACGGACCGGGTGAGCAGCAGTGTTATATGGTGTTTCAAATGCGTTAACCGGCGCGGAGAAAAGCGAAACCAGGCTTCTGCGGGAAGCCTGGTTTTTTGTTTGGACGAGATCGACAATTCGTTGGTTCTTTAGGATTTCTTAGAGCCTGTTTGGAAAGTTCGGTAAAGGTACGACGCGGTGTGGAATAGAACGCGGATAACGCGGATTTACTTGATTTTCGCGGATTTTCTGTACCTTGATCTCCAAAAATCCGCGTAAATCCGTAAAATCAGGGTAATCCGCGTTCCATTCTTCAATTTTAGCCACTTTACAAACACGCTCTTAGTACTACAACGAGATTTCGCGCTAGGGTGTCATTCTGAGCGACCAGCGGGAGCGAAGAATCTCGTTTTCCATCGGACTATTACTTCCTAAACCGAGATTCTTCGTCGCTGCGCTCCTCAGAATGACATTTCTAAAGTGCCGCGGTTACGAAGTCTCGTTGTAGTGTTAGGGCTATGAAAATAAATCTGCCACGAATTGCACTAATTAACACGAAAAAGCAGAAATTTAGTGAAAATTCGTGAAATTAGTGGCAAAATCATCGCGAGGGATACCCCGTAATCTCCCGAATCTCCTCATACAGCGGCTTAAGTTGTTTGTACAACTTTTTGTAAACGCGATTATACAGATTATCATAAATATCGCGCGTCGCGGGATTCGGGTCAAACGTCTCGCCCAAACGCGCCATCTCCCGCACCGCAGTGGCAAAATCGGGATGCAGCTTCAGCCCGACCGCGGCGACCATCGCTGCGCCCAATCCCGAAGCCTCGTGCGTGTGCGGGCGCGTCGCGGGCATACCAAAGATGTCCGCGGTCAACTGCAACGCCGCGTCGCTCTGCGAACCGCCGCCCGCGACGCGAATCGCCGTAATCGGTACGCCGGTGCGGTTCTCTGTGCGCTCCTTCCCCTCGCGCAGGGCGTAAGCCAGCCCCTCGAGAATGGCGCGATAGAGATGCGCTCTACCATGCACATCACCGAAGCCGATAATCGCGCCCTTCGCCTCGGGACCGGGAATCTTCACTCCACCTGACCAGTATGGCTGTAACACCAGTCCCATCGAGCCGGGCGGCACGGCGTCTAGCAGTTCATCGAACAATTCCTCCGGCGCGACGTTCAGCTCCGCCGCCAACTGTTGTTCGCGAAAACCGAACTCCCGTTTGAACCAGTTGACCAGCCAATAACCGCGATAGATTTGAATCTCCAGCGAATAAGCCCCCGGCATCGCGCTGGGGTAAGGCGGCACGAGCGGAATCGGTTCGATATAGCGGCGGTGCGTCGTGTTAATCGTCGCGGTCGTGCCGTAGCTCAAGCAAGCGATATGCGGTTCGAGACACCCCGCGCCGATGACCTCACACGCCTTGTCCGCCGCCGCGGCGATTAGCGGTAAGCCGCGCGGTATCCCCGTCGCCTCCG
>CAZSIG010000341.1:0-4865 GCA_964606195.1 uncultured Anaerolineales bacterium | reverse complement strand
CTCGTTGTAGTACTATGATTACGGTCCAAACTCTCCGTGCTTGACAACGCGCCCTAAACCTATTACAAGCAACTATGCGCGCAGTTCCGTTTAACTACCGCAGACCAACCGGTGAACTGTCGGGCACAGTTATCGGCTTCTTTTTTTCTACTTTACAACTAAGCGCGCCTAATTATAAATGATACGTTAAGCCTTCGCAAGTTGTAGTTAAAGAATTCCTAGAAGTCTAGGCGCGATGCAATAAAACGTTTTATGACACTAAAGCTCCCCGCGAGCTTCAAAACTCGCCGGGAGCTTTTCATATTATCCCCCTTTATGCTATACTTCGCCGATGCGGGGAGCGACGCCGCGCATAAGCCCTCTTCTGCCGCGCTTGCGGCGGTGCCCGCAGCCTTGTGGGCTGAATTGACGCCCGCGATGATTTCCGGGCACCTCCACCAGATTTCGACTATCATTGAGCGAGTTCGCGAGTATGACGTGAAGACCGCGGACACGCTGGCGTGCCTGGCGAAAGACTTTGAATATGAGGAGATTCTGACCGTGATTCGGCAAACAAGAAACGAGGAGAATTGACCAATGAGAAGAGTACTAAATCACGGCTTATACTCTTCGCCAGTTCCCACCGCGCATCATCACTCCTCGAGCTCCTCACACTTGAGCAAATAAAGATCTGATCCGTAGTATACGCGCTCGCAATACCAGACTCTAGCCGGCTCAACTTCGCGTCCGAATAACCCTTCAGTTATCGCCACTGACATTCTCCAGCCTGCCAGCAGCGCGCCCCTCATCCTAGCCCTGCGCGAAGCCTACTCGTAAGAGCGCTCCCCTGCGGGGAGAGGGAACTTGCGCCAAATAAACTGGCGCAATGGGGATTGCGCCCTCTAGGATACGCGCCGCGCGATACAGGACATTTGGGAAAACCCCACTTAGCATATCCGCGATAATTTGCGTTCTTAGTTGCGCGCGGTTATAATACTACAGGTATTATTTTACTAAATCCCCAACGATTGAGTACTTTCCTCAAAAAACTTTATTGAACTCCGCGAGACGCTCATATGACGGATTGTTCCCTTCGCGAAGTTCTTTCCGCGCTTAGTAGTTCAGAGTGAAATCATTGTCAAATCGCTTAAAATCGGATAAACAACAAACAAGGAGACCTGCCAACGGTTATGACGCAAAAGAAAATTCGTGTATTACTCGCTAAACCGGGCTTAGATGGGCACGACCGCGGTGTTAAGGTTATTGCTCGGGCATTGCGCGACGCGGGAATGGAGGTCATCTACACCGGGTTGCGCCAAACTCCGGAGATGATCGCGGAGGCGGCTTTACAAGAGGATGTCGACGTAGTCGGATTGAGTTCCCTCTCCGGAGCACATAATACATTGTTCCCCCGCGTTATACGACTGATGCGCGAAAAAGGGCTAGAGGATATTCCGGTTGTCGCTGGAGGGATAATTCCTAAGTCTGATATTCCTAGCTTACAAGAAGCTGGGGTCACCGCGATATTCGGCCCCGGTACTTCCACTCAGAAATTGGTTGATTTTATCTATCAAGAGCTGGAAACGCGTGGTCGGTAATGGAGCTAGTAACCGCCGCGCTTAACGGTGATCGCCGCGCTCTGGCGCGGCTGCTCAGTCAGGTCGAGGATGATAGCCCCAATGCCCGAGAAATCCTGCAATCGCTCTTTCCGCATACCGGACGCGCCCATATCATCGGCATAACCGGCTTTGCTGGAGTGGGCAAGAGCACTCTGGTCTCCGCACTTACTAAAGAACTACGCCGACAAGGTAAAACGGTCGGGATAGTCGCGATTGACCCTACCTCCGTTACCGGCGGCGCGTTTTTGGGCGATCGCATACGGATGGGCGAGTTAAGCGGGGATAAGGACGTGTTCGTTCGGAGCATGGCAACGCGTGGGCATGTGGGCGGCGTCGCGAGGGCTACCCTAAACATCATTCGTGTTTTGGATGCCGCGGGGTTCAGCCATATTTTGGTAGAGACGGTCGGCGCGGGGCAGTCGGAGATTGAGATAGCGCATCTGGTTCACACTACTATAGTCATTGAGGTTCCCGGACTGGGCGACGATATTCAGGCACTCAAAGCAGGGCTGCTTGAAATCGCCGACATCTTCGTGGTCAACAAAGCAGATAGCGAGGGAGCAGACCGCGTCGCCATCACTCTGGAAACGATGCTAGACCTCGCGGAGACAGAATTGGGTTGGTACCCTCCGATATTAAAGGCGGTCGCGGTACATGAGCAGGGGATAACAGAGATCGTTGAGGCAATTTCCCAGCATTACAACTATCTGCGAGATAATGATTGTCTAGAACAGCAAGGACGCGTTCGTATTGAAAACGAACTAAAACGATTGTTAAGCCAGGAACTTCTAAGAGATTTCTTGAGCCGGCTGGAAGGTGACGCGTTTTCAACAATAGTAGCAAAAGTTCATCGTCGCGATTTGGATCCATACTCGGCGATAACAGATCTTTTACAAAGCAGCACCACTAAATTTGGTCAAAGGGGTTAACCTGATATTGTAAGATGATTTTTATAAGTTTTTAGCTTATCTCAGTAACTGAGATGAAAGGAGTGAAAGTTCAATGAACGAAGAAGAGAAAAGAGAAGAAATTATCGACGAGGAAGAAACTGTGGCAGAGGAAACTGTCGCGGAGATGGATGTGGAAGAGACAACTTCCGACGTTGAGGAGGAGGAAGAAGCTCCAGAAGATATTGAAAAAGAACCCGAAGAAGGCGCGGTGGATGTCAACACTGCGGAGTACGAGGTGCTGGAGAAATTGCCTTACATCGGTCCCATCTACGCCCAACGTATCATCGAATACCGTAACCAACACGGATTGTTCTATAATCTCGATGATTTGAAGAAAGTGCGCGGTATCGGTGACTTTGTGCTGTCAAAACTGGAAGGAACGCTGATTGTTGTTCCACCAGAAGGTATGGAAGCACCAACGGAGGGGTCTGCGCTGCCAGAAGAAGCTGTCGAAGAGATCGCGGAGCTGCCTGAAGAAGAAGATTACGTAGAGGAACCTGAAGAAGAGTTCGTGCCAGAAGAGGCAGAAGAACCTACGGAGGAAAAAGCTGGCGCGGTGGCAGCCGAAGAAGAGGAGACAGAGGAAGAAGAGGAACCAGAACCAATATTCAAGCCACTTCCAGCAGAAGAACCCGCTCCACCGGAAGCAAAGCCCACTCCCCCGGCGCCGCCACCTGCCGAACGCGGTCCTGATATGTGGGTAATCGTCGGCACAGCTATCGCGGGAGCATTATTGGGTGCCGCGCTTGCGCTGTTCCTAATTCGCTATTACAACGGTACATTGGATTTCCGACAATCACCACAGATGCTCCAATTGCAAAGCCAAGTTGAGACGTTAACCGAACAACAGACCAACATTCGCGCGCAGCAAGACGCGGTTATGGGACAGATCGATACTTTAACGAAGCAGATGGGCGACATGTCTCAGTCATTGGACAGCACAGTATCGGGAATGCAGGAGACTATGACCACACTCGGGACAGAGATTTCCGAACTGGAAACACAGGCTGCTGGTTTAGAAACTGATGTCGCGGTGTTGAGTGACAGCGTGAAACTCGTGGATGAGTTGGGCGGAGAGGTAGAGCATATGTCTGAATCGGTTTCTGTCCTCGCGGATCAAACAGCCAAAGTGCAGGGTAATTTGAAAGAGTTAGACGGTGATGTCACAACTTTGCAAGAAGATACGAAAAGCTTCAATGATTTTCTGTCTACGCTTAGAGATACTTTGAACAATATGATGGGCGCTGAGGGTGGTGAGTAGCCTGCTAACCGCGTAACAAGTTGAGAAAATACTAACAGGGACGAGCAATGCTCGTCCCTGTTTTTTATAGTTAGGATTTTCGCTCGAAAGCTAGATCGAGTACACTAAGGGGATGATTACTAAACAGAGATACGTAGAATACTTGATTAGCACCCCCTCAATTAGACTTGCCCCAACCTCGTTGATCACTTGGAGGGAGTCAGTCACGATGTGGTCAGTGATTACCTGCGCCAGGAACGCTTGACCGCTAGACACCTATGGGAACTGATCCAGGGCTTGATTGATGTAGGACTTACGCAACTTCGGGGTATTTTTACCGCCGAGCACGCGGAGAGCGCAGAGTTGGGACTACAATTTTTACCTGCTGCATAAATATGACCTTAAATGAGGGGATATGAACGCGTATGTGGGAGGCAAAACTATTCCTTTCAGAAATCTCCGCGTCCTCCGCGTGCTCTGCGGTAAATTGTAGTGCGATTTTACGTAAGTCCTATGATGATATAGTGGGACAGTGCATGGATTAGTGCGCGGCATTGCCGTAGTGAATCTGCTCCATACCAACGGGGCCGCGCGGGAATACTATCCAATTGACTTTCGGGGCTATGCTAAATCTGCCGAGGGGAAAACCGAGAACGATCATTTCCGCGAGATGCTCACGCGGGCGATCAGTGATAAGCAGCTACAAGACTTAAACTAAGGAGAAGGCTCTTGTTGGTTTTTAGGTGAAGCGTCCCACATATGGTATAATAAAAACAGGAGGTGCCTTATATGAAATCATTTTCGCTAGAACTTATAACCACCGAGCATCAAGCGTACGAGTTTTTGAAGCGGATTCTCCATCCAGATGGGCTGCACTGTCCGGCATGTGGCGTAGCCTTACCCGACGATCAGGCTCCTCATACTAAGGATCGGGCTCCCTTGGTCAATTACCGGTGTCGCGAGTGCGGCCGGGTCTACAACTTGTTCACCGCCACGTTGTTGCCGGGCACCCCCTATGATGGTCAAACCTGGGTGTTGATCCTACATGATTTTATCGCCGGGCGGCCTACCAGCGAG
>CAZSIG010000340.1:0-4866 GCA_964606195.1 uncultured Anaerolineales bacterium | reverse complement strand
GCTAAAACTAGGCGTTCGACGAACTCATTACCGCATTTGATCCTAAAGCCGGTCACAGCGGGCGAGGGGCGAAAAGGTTACCCCTTTTTGACTCTTTTTGCAGCTTGGGCAGTTAGTTATAGCCCAGATTATGCCGAATATAAAACATCAGGAGGAATTGCCAAAAGCTAGGGCATTGCTTATAATTAACCACGCCGCCCACCCCGAGCGCAGCTCCAAAGTCAAGGGCGGTATCGCGCCCCGCTAACCGCCAATAGCCCTACGCGATCGCAGGAATTATAGCCACCTCCGCGTTTCCTAAAGGAGCGAAAAATCATGACTTGGTACCCCACACCGTACGCCCTATTTATGCTCGCCACCACGCTATTATCGCTGAGCCTAGCCTATTACATGTGGAGCCGCCGCCCCGCCCGCGGGGCTACCGCCCTAGCGCTACGCTTGGGCGCGGTGACGCTCTGGTCATTCGGCTACACCATGGAGCTAGGCACGCCGACCCTCGCCGCCAAACTTTTTTGGACTAACTTCAACTTTATCGGCATCGTCACCGGTACCGTCTTCTGGTTTATCTTCGCGCTCCAATATACCTACCACGACCGCTGGCTATCCCCACGTAACTTAGCGCTGCTCTTTACCCCCTCCCTGCTAACCCTCCTCCTGACCTGGACCAACGCCGCGCACGGCTTAATTCGCCGCGCCGCGACGTTGAACACCACCGGCCCCTGGCCGGTATTTGCCCCGACCTACGGGATTGCCTTTTGGCTCTTCTGGCTCTATGCCTTATTCCTACTCATCGCCAGCACCCTATTATTACTGCATAAACTCTTAACCACGCGGGGGCTATACTTCAGTCAAGCCGCAGCACTGTTGTGCGGCATGCTTCTCCCCTGGACCGGCAACATCATCTATCTCTCCGGGCACAGCCCTATTCACGGGTTAGATTTGACCCCCTTTTCATTTGCCCTCTCCGGTTTAGTACTCGCCTGGGGCCTCTTTCACTCACGCCTGTTGGACATTATGCCCATCGCCCACGAAGTCATCTTCGCCAGCATGCCCGCGGGGCTGATCGTGCTCGACCCCTACAACCGCGTCGTAGATCTCAACCCCCCCGCCCAAGAGCTGTTATCTTGCGCCATGCCCGACTGCGTCGGCCAACCCCTCGCCGCAGTCCTCCCCGATTGGCTAACTCGGTCCTCTCTGCCCGAGGCCCCCACCGTGAGCCAAACGTCCGTAGTCCGCACCACCCCTCCGCCGCCACGGTACTTCGAGCTTACGAGCACCCCGCTCTTTGATCGAGACGCCCATTTCATGGGCCGCGTGCTCGTTTTGCACGATATCACCGCGCGCCAGACCGCGGAGGCGCAACTAACCCAGTACGCCACCCAGTTAGAGCGCAGTAACGCGGACTTACAACAATTCGCGACAGTGATTTCCCATGACCTACAAACCCCTCTGCGACAGGTGACCAACTTTCTAAAGTTGCTAAAAAAACGTTATTACGCCCCCTTGAACGCGGAAGCCCGCGAGTTGATCGACATCGCGGTGACTAATGCCCAGCAGATGCACCAGTTAATTCAAGACTTGCTGGAATATTCCCGCCTGGACGCGCGCGGGCAAGACCCCGCTCCGCTAGACCCGGCTCCAGTGCTCGCTAATATCCTACGAGGGCTACAATTTCAGATGAGCGACTGCGGCGCAGAGATCACCCACGATCCGCTGCCCCTAGTCTGCGCCGACGCAACTCAGGTCTCTCAACTATTTCAAAACCTGCTCGGCAATGCCCTCAAGTTTCGCCGCGCGGACGTACCCCCACGCATTCACATTGCCGTAGAAAGACTAGGTGCCCAGTGGCAATTCGCCGTGCGCGATAATGGCCTCGGCATCGCCCCGCAGTATCACGAGCATATCTTCACCATCTTCCAGCGCGGGGCCATGACACACAATGACGAATACGAAGGTACGGGCGTGGGCTTGGCGATCTGCCAGAAGATCGTCGAGCGCCATGGCGGGCACATCTGGGTGGAGTCAACGGAAGGGCAAGGCACGACGTTCTACTTTACCCTGCCCGCGGTGTCAGAGAGTACTTAAACCCGCCGACCGCCTTAGAGCGTCCTGGGGCCGTCCTTTTTGGCCGTTGGACTTATACCATTCAGTAGCTCTAAGTGCCCCCCAGGGGGCTTCTAAACGCCTAAAATGAGGGTTTTTACCCCCAAAAAAGTGAATTGGGCCCCCGTCCAGCAGTTCCCACCGGAAATTAGTCAGAATAACAACGCGGCCCACCCTGCCGCCGCGCCCACTCCGCCAAACCGGCTTCATACTGTTGCTGCTGTTGCCGCGCTACCTCGGGCGCCGCAGCTAAAGCAACCGTCCACTGCTCTAAGCGCGTCTCTAACTGCGCATCCGTTAAGTCCGCCCAAGCTACTGCCATCATCCAGGACTGCCCCCAGGCGCGCAAGTCAAACCCCGCTTGTAACGCTGCATTGACATCCCCATACGCCGCGGGTAACCGTTCCACCGCAAACCGCGCCTGAGCGCCCGTCAGCCGCGCCGCGCCCCGCTGCCCCGCCGCATCATTATCGAAAATCACCCGCCCCCAGCGATAGCGTAAGACTACCGCACTGTGCGGATGCCCTAAAGGTAACTGTTTCGCCGCCCCCGCCAAACTGACGCAATCTACCAGATCCCCGAGCTCCTGCGCCAAGCTCAGCACATCCCATTCCCCCTCACAAAACACCAGCCCCGCGTGCCCGCGCGTCTGCGCTAAGCCAAATAAAGCCGTGCGACTCCCCTTCACACTCCGGTACTTCGGCTGCCGCACCCCATTAGTCCTAATCTTAATCCCCCATAATTGCCCCTGGTGATCCCAGTGCGGGATCGTGAGCCCCCGCGCCGCATAAGCGTCCCCCGCGGCATGAAACCCAATGTGATAGCGGCGTAATGTCCGCTCCGTCAAGCCGCGCCGCTGCAAATACGCCCGCGCCGCGGCCCCGGCGGGCCTCCACAACTGCGCTTCACACGCCGTTGCAAAAGCCCCCGCCGTCGCTTGCCAGGCAGCACTAGGCGGCGCATACGTTGTTTCCGGCCCAGCCGCCCGCAGCTTTTGCCGCGCCGGGGCCGCCGCGCGATGCCCCCTGGGCGCGGGCTGTCCGAAGGTCAAGCCAAGCCGCTGCACGGCGGTGCGGAAATCGCACCCATCGCGCCGTTGGACGTAAGTGATAGCATCATGCCAACGTTCCGCCCCACAGCCGCGACAGTACCACCGCCCCCCAGTCACGCGGTGCGGTTGCACTCGAAAGCGATCTCGCCCCCCGCAAAAGGGACAAGGGCCCGCCCATTCTCCCCCACCAGTTGTAGCTACCTTTTTCAAAGTGGTGTCGCGTTCAATTAGCTCTAACAAATCGATACTTGTTGTATTCATAATCTATTCCTTCACTTCGGCGGTTTTTCGGTTTTCCGTTTTCCCCCCTTAGAGGGGGGGAAAACCGAAAAACCGAGAGCGACCGCAGTTTTTCGGTTTTTCCGGTTTTCCTACAAGATAGGAAAAACCGAAAAACCAAAGGGTATTAGCAAAAGTCGAAAGGCATGTTAGCCCTTTAAGCAATATTGCTTAGCATTGTTTATTCCTCTACCACTATTTTCAATAGTGCCGCGTCCTTCGTGGAAAAGTATGCGCTGGCGGATTTTTTTCTTGGAGGCGTCAGGCAGTTCACTTTTGACGACCTCGATGATTTCACTTTGACTCAGATTGCTATTGTGATGCAAGGTATCGAATATCTCTGCATCAATCGCGAATTCGCTGTTATCGTCAAGTTCCATACTGGCACCGAAGAACCGCGCGGTATCTAGATCCTTAGAGTTAGGTTTGTATTCGTAAGTGAATAACGCCCCGCGCGGCATCACCGGAATGTCGCGCGTTTTGGTGCTCTTGATTTCTATGTATTGCGTGGTTTCATCCTCGCGCGTGACCAGTAAGGCTAAATCCAACGCGGCTTCGATGGATGAGTGTCCACGTAGGGCGTCGCCTGCTCGCCCGCTGTTGTGATTCCCTTTACGTTGATGGTGAATGAGCACCACCGCGGCACCGGTTTCCTCGGCTAGTTTACGGAAATGCCCCAGCACTTTGATCATCGCGGCGCTGTTCTCGTCTGCGTCGCCGCTGACGGTGCCCAGATTATCAATTACCACAAACTTGGCGTTAAGTTGCCTGATGCGCCATTGAAGATTTTCTATCTCGGCCACGGAATTGGCATCGAGCCACGGGGAAGCCATGGGAAAAAGCGTAATCGGGGCATCTTTGGACAGGTTACGTGCTCTAGCTAATGCGCCGAAGCGGTCCAGAGTGCGGCGGGTGCCGTTGTCATAATCTACCCACACTACTGCGCATTGTTTCACGGCTAGGAGGGGAATGTTTTCGGGCGGTAGCGCGGGTAGCCAGCTTTCTCCGCTAGCAACACACACCGCGGCGTCGGCCAGCAGCATGGATTTGAGACAGCCGGGCGCGCCGTAGACAATGTTGAGACTGGGCAAGCTGAACATACCATCGATCACATACTCAGTGGGTGGCCGGGAAGCGTACGCTTCCGCGAGGGAGAACCCGCGCCAGCCATAGACATCGGCGAGGACAGGGGGGATGGCGTGGCGGTCCGGGCGTACGGCTTGCACCGCTTGGTGCAGCTCGGGGATCTCGAATTCGGTGCAGAACGCGAGGAATTCTTTGACGAGATCTGCCCCATTCGCGTGCGCTGCGCGTAGACGGTGGTCTAAGGGGGCTAAGCCGATGGATAAGGGATGTTCAGGTAAGGGGTAGATGTCACTTACCAATACTTCCGCGATGATCTGGGCATCGCGCTGGGCGTAATGTACGGTGGG
>CAZSIG010000339.1:0-4869 GCA_964606195.1 uncultured Anaerolineales bacterium | reverse complement strand
TTGACGCATATGCCTCCGCCCCCTGCGCGCGGCGCGGTTAGCTGAGGAGATTGTCTGGTACCCGCGTCATTCTCTCTGTGCCAATTTATTTCCGAGGTAGTTACCATGAGCGGTGCCACACCGCCAATGAACGAAAATCACCGCGGCGCGGTAGCGGCGGTATGGGGATACCGCCCTGGAGTCGCGCATCCTAAAGGGCGCAATCCCCATTGCGCCAGCTTATTTTCGGAGTAGATACAGCCGCGTATGATAGCTAGTGAGGAACTCCGTAAAACCTCACGCATTACGTTTTACGTCCCACGCCTCACGCCTTCGGCAGCGTAAAACTGAAAACACTCCCGCGCCCTATCTCACTCTCCACGCCAGCCTCCCCGCCGAGTTTCTCTACAATACGGCGCACTATAGATAAGCCCAAACCATGTCCCTTAGCGCGCACCTGCTCAAGCCGCGTGAATGGTGTGAACAACCGCTGTTGCTCTTCCTGCGAGATACCCGTCCCGTTATCGCGTACCCAAAAACTGATCATTCCATCGTCTCGCTCCGTCGCCCCCAACTCCACGCGCGGCGGCTCGCCCCCATACTTGAGCGCGTTGCTCATGTAGTTAGCCCATATCTCCTCAATCCAGGGGCCATACCCCTTCGCGATCGGCCAGCTATCGGGCATAACAAATTCACCTTCGTAGTCCTCAATTAGACTCGCCAATCGTGCCATCGTCTCTTCCACTATCTCCGCCATATCCAGAGGAACCGGCTTGACCACTTGCTGCCGCAACCCTGCCAATAACATCAGCTCGTTGATGATACCCTCGATTTTGTAACCAGCCTGAACTATGCGCTTTATACTCTTCTTCAAGTCCGCTTCCGCCATCTGCCCATAGGTCATCAGCAATAACTCGGCGAAACCGCGCACCGCGTTCACGGGGTTTTTCAGATCATGCGCTACCGTGTGCGCAAAGGTGTCAAGCTCCGCGTTGCGTTCCTGCAACGTCGCCTCGACGCGTTTTCGCTCGGTTACTTCCTGTTCAAGCTGCGCGTTCTTCTCCTCCAGCCCCTTTTGCAAGTCGCGAATAGTCAAGTGGGTCTTGACGCGCGCGGCGACCTCCTCGAACTGGAAAGGTTTGGTGATGTAATCGACGCCGCCGACCTGAAAGGCTTTCACCTTGTCAAACACCTCGTTCAGTGCGCTGATGAAGATGACGGGAATATCACGCGTCTGTTCATCCGCCTTCAGCTCCTTACAGACCTTGTAACCATCCATCTGCGGCATCATTATGTCCAACAAGATTAGATCGGGCGGCTCAAGGCGCACCGATTCCAGGGCAAGTAGCCCGTTGGGCACCGGACGCACGTTATAACCGCGCCGCGTCAACATTCTCGATAACAGACGCAAGTTATCAGGAGTATCATCGACGACGAGGACACTTGCTTCGTTCAGTGTATCTGATTCTTGGTTACTCATATTTTTCTCCCTTCGTAAAACGTGATGCGTGAAGTATACGTTTCATGCTTTACGTTTTACTCCTCCGCGATTTCATCTTTGAATTTCAAGAGGCAATCGGGGCAAATCCCATGCGAGAATTTCACTTCGGTGCGCTCTTCGACGTAGGACTCGACCGGCAGCCAGTTGTCGTTTTCGTCGCGAATCTTTCTCCCACACCACGCGCAGATAGGCACCAATCCGCTCAACGTCTGAATCGCAGCCAACGCCTTTTGTAGTTCATGTACTTTCTGCTCTAGCTCGCGGTTAGCTTGCTCCAACTCTTGCTGTAGACTTCGCAGCGTCAAGTGTGTGCCAACTCGCGCCACTACCTCTTCCACCTGAAACGGCTTAGTTATATAATCGACGCCCCCCGCGTTAAACGCCTTCACCTTATCGAACACCTCATTCAGCGCGCTGATGAAGATGATGGGAATACTCCTAGTCCGCTCATCCGCCTTTAACTTTTCGCACACATCATAACCGTTCATGTTAGGCATCATAATATCCAGCAGAATCAAATCGGGGGGTTCGGTCTGCGCGGATAGAATAGCCAGATTACCATCCGGCACCGGTCTGACACTGTACCCCTGTTCGGAGAGTATGCTCGCTAAAAGGCGCAGATTATCGGCAGTATCGTCGACGACTAAAACGCTCTTGCGCGGCGCGATATTATTTTGGTCAATCATTATGTATCCTCCTCGCCGAGGCAAATAATTAACTATACATGACTTACGCAAATTCACAATAATTTCATCGCAGAGGACGCGGAGTTTTCTCAAAAGAATAATTTTACCACGTAAGAATAGCCTTAGTAAGACTTACGCAAAAACGCACTATAACTAACCGCAGAGAGCGCAGAGAGTATCGAGAAAGATTTTTAGTGCCTGTCATAAGCGATTATAAATATTCATTACAAGCCATATTCGCGGTGCGATAAAGATCTATCCAAAAAACTCTGCGTTCTCCGCGTCCTCGGCGGTAAAAATAACCCGAAGTTGCGTAAGTCCTACTTAGGAATGAGAATTAAATAACTTGCGTGTTTCTGCGGATAGATTTTTTCACCTTATGGAGAACAATGTCAATAATTGTCATACGCATCCATTGCTGCCTAAGCGCCCCCGTAAAGGGTGCGCCTACAGTAGCCGCAGGCTTTATGCCTGCGCTGACCGCGCCAAATGCACAAGTTATTTACGCACCATTCCTTAGTGTTCTTTGTGTCCTTTGTGGTTAAATAGTTACCATTCAACCCCGCGCCTACGACGCAACTACGGGGGCGTCCCCCTCACAGCGCACCGGCAGCGTGAAATAAAAGGTCGCGCCCGCGCCCAGTTCCGATTCTACCCAGATGCGCCCGCCATGCCGTTCGATAATTTTCTTACAAATCGCCAAGCCGATGCCGGTGCCTTCGTATTCCTCTCGCGTATGCAGGCGTTGGAACATCTCGAAAACGCGCTCCGCGTGCTCGGCATCAATGCCGATACCATTATCGCGCACGGAGAACAGCCATTCTTCCTCTCCCCTCTGGGGAGAGGGCAGGGGTGAGGGGCTTGCGGAGATGTGCACTTGCGGCGCCGCCTCCCCGCGAAATTTCAAGGCGTTGGCGATCAAATTCTGAAAGACGCGGTACAACTGCGCCTTGTCAGCCCACACCTTCGGCAGGGCATCGTGAGTTATCACCGCGTTACTCTCCGCGATGGTCATACTCAGATCTTGCAGGGCGCGTTCTAGCAATTTCGCGCAATCGGTGAGCACGAACTCTCCGCCATGCGTATCCACGCGGCAGTATTGCAACAGAGCCTTAATCATTCGCTGCATACGCGCCGCGCCATCCATGGCATACCAGATAAACTCGCGAGCATCATCGCTCAACTCACCCTCGCACTGCTCACCTAGCAGTTTCAAGTAGCTCGACACCGTGCGCAGCGGTTCTTGTAAATCGTGCGAAATTACATAGGCGAATTCGCCTAGTTCCTCATTGCTGCGTTGTAATTCCCTATTAGCCATTTCCAATTTCTTGCGTACTTCGCACAAGGTGACATGATTTTTAACGCGCGCGACCACCTCTCCAACCTGAAACGGTTTAGTCACGTAGTCCACGCCCCCGCGTTCGAAGGCATAGACCTTACTTTCTGTGTCATCCAACGCGCTGATGAAGATGACCGGAATATCGCGCGTCCGCGCATCCGCCTTCAGCCTCTCGCAAACTTCATATCCGTTCATGTTGGGCATCATGATGTCGAGAAGAATTAGATCGGGGGGTTCAGTCTGCGCGGACGCCAAAGCCAAATGCCCTTCAGTCACCGGGCGCACTTTATAGCCTCGTTCAGTCAATACCTTAGCCAGAAAGCGCAGGTTGTCAGGATTATCGTCTACTATCAACACGTTCGCCTTAGGCTCATTTCTTCGCGGTTCATTCATGCTATTCTTTCCTCTCTTCGATAATTCTCGCTACACGCCACATACATCAGTGCAAATCAGTGTGCATCAGTGTCTCATTCACCGCGCCGTCTGAACCAATGCTAGAATTCTACCATACTCGAAATTATCTGCCAACTTAGTCAGCGCGTCCGCTATCTTCGCGTCGTGTGTTCTGATTTGCGCAATGACATCGATAATCCAGCGCGGTGAGCCTCTCCACGCTCAATTCCGCCCCTTCGCGCTCCGCCATAGAAGTAGTAACCTCTATGGGAATGCGGGTGCCGTCGCGGTGTATATTCACCGTCTCGAAGGGCTTGC
This sequence comes from uncultured Anaerolineales bacterium, assembly GCA_964606195.1. Lineage (GTDB taxonomy): Bacteria > Chloroflexota > Anaerolineae > CAZSIG01 > CAZSIG01 > CAZSIG01. The sequence goes on along the minus strand of CAZSIG010000339.1, from coordinate 653 downwards.
CCCGATACTGTTCCAGCTCACTTGCCTGCTCGAACAGGGCGCGGTAGCGCGCCTCACGCTCATGCAACAGCTCTTCCATCCGTTTACGCTCAGTGACATCGCGACAAATGCCCTCGATGGCAATGATGTTTCCCTGGTTATCGAAAACCCCCGCGTTGGACTGCATAATCCAACGTTCCTGTCCCGCCGCGTCGATGGTTTTGTACTCGTAGGTCGGCGACACCTTTCCCGCCAACAACTCCGCCCATTTCTCGCGAAAATAATCGGCGAAATCCGGGTGGATAATCTCACGGATGAGGAGCGGGTTTTGATATAAAGCCTCCGCGTCGTAACCCAACACCTGCTGCGCCGCCGCATTTTATTTACGTGCCAGCGATAAACCCGAAACGCCGCGCCCGCGATGAGCGCTATCGCCGCGCCGCGCCACCACCATATCTACCCAGCCCCCTGCTCGAAACTTAACGCGAGTACCGCGCCGCGTTCGCTCATTCTCGACACGATAATTATACTCTCTTCTACCAGATTACGCACATCATTTTCGGACATGGTTCACCATGTTAGGACTTTCTCAAAGTACAAACCGCGTAGCCAAAAACTCTAGCAAGGTTCCGCTCAAAGTGTCATACTGAGTCCCCATGCGGGGATAAACTACG
>CAZSIG010000338.1:0-4882 GCA_964606195.1 uncultured Anaerolineales bacterium | reverse complement strand
TAATCGCGGGAGTCGGAGTATTCGCGGTTTCGATGGTGGGACGAGCCATGCGGTGGCGCGCTTTATTGTATCCGCGCACCGATTTGCGGCTGAGCGCGCTGTTTGATGTGATGAATATGGGCTATCTGCTCAGTAATATCTTTCCCGCGCGGCTCGGTGATGTGGCGCGGGCGTACTTACTAAGCCAGGTGGAGAATGTGGAAGCCGGACGCGTCCTTTCATCGGTAATCGTGGAACGCATTACCGATGTATTGACAGTGTTGCTTTTTCTGATGATTTTATTGCCATTCGTGCCTTTGCCGGGCTGGCTGATAAAAGGGAGCATGGCTGCCGCGTTCGCGGCGATCCTGTTAGCGGTGGTGTTGATCGCTGTCTCTTATCAAAAGGAACGGATCACGCAAATCTACCGCGCCGTCGCATCTCGCATTCCAATCTTAGATCGCGAGGTGCTGTATAGTCTACTGAAATCAGTCATCGATGGTTTCGCGGTGCTGCGCACCCCCGAGATTGGACCGCAGATGTTCGGGTGGTCGCTCTTCGCCTGGGCTTTTACGGTGCTGTTTCAGTTCACCGTTGCCCTCGCGTTTCGCGAGAGCGCGGCTAACCTAGCCGATTTACGCATCGCGACCTTCACCATCTGTGCTATCGCCTTCGGCATGATGATCCCCGCGTCTCCCGGTTATGTAGGAGTTTACGAGTTAATCATGGTAGAATCGCTCAAACTCTTTGGCATTGGGGAAGGTACCGCGTTGGGATATACTTTAGTAGTTCACGCGCTGAACTATATCGTGCTCACGCTGTTGGGCATTTTCGGTATGTTGCGGCAGGGAGTTTCTTTTGGACAGATGACGCGAGTTACGACTGCAAAGGAGAACGTAGAAATCAGGTGAAGTGAATTGGACACAGATCTGCACTGATGAACACCGATTTTTTCGGTTTTGTCTCTTTGGGAATTCGCGGGATTAGCTTAGTACTACAACGAGACTTCGCGCCATGGGCTCCTGCGGGATTGCCAAATCCCGCAACTTAGCTGGGATTTGGCAATCCCAGCCGAGCAAAAACAAATTGCGCGGTCTTTTTCAATCGTTTTGAACAATACACTATTTCAAAGTCTCGTTGTAGTGTTAGGATCGCGAATTAAACAATTTACTCACTTAGCGCGGTCAGCGTCCCCGTAAAGGGGACGGCTACATTGTAGGCGCACCCTTTATGGGTGCGCTTAGACGGCAATGAACGCGTATGAACATTATTGTGACCACCCAAAAGTCTAAAGTCCCAGTGTTCTTTCAATAGGGTCATGTGATTAGTAACACAAATAGCGCGTCTCGTGGAGAAGTAATGCACGATGAGTTATGAGGACAAGGACAATAACAACAAATTGAATATTGATAAGGATAAAGGGAATCGCGTCGCGGTAGACTTAAATTTCCCCGTATCTTTGGCACTGATAACCTTGACCACCTTAGCGGGCATGTTCGTTTTTCAAGCGATCAAGCACTTTATTTTGCCTGATATTACGATTCAGCAATCGCATATAATCACCAATATATTCGGCGCGGTCATCGCGACCGCAGTAGCTTATTTTGTATTAAATAGATACCGCTTGCTGGCGCGGCAAATCGGCGCGGAAGCCTCCAAGCGCTGGGAAGCCAATGAGACGTTACAACAGGAGATTAAAGAGCGTAAGCGAGCAGAGGAGACGCTACACCAACGTGATCATCTGTTACAGAATGTGGCTAAGGCGATTAACTATTTGTTGACCATCACCAACTACGATCTGGCGATTGACCGCGCCATCGAGACTTTAGGGATCGCTGTGGGTGTAGATCGCGTCTACATTTTCGAGAATTACGTCCGCACAGAAGGAAGTGAGCATTTGATGCGACTGCGCTTTGAATGGATACGCGATTACGGCGTCGAACAAAAAGAGTATCCCGAATTTCAGAGTTTATCTTACGACACTCTATTCCCGCGCTGGTATCAAATGCTCACTTTGGGCGAGCCGATTATGGGTTTGGTGCGAGATTTCCCAGAATCGGAACAAGAGACATTGAAATTACAGGGTTTGTTATCGGTTCTCGTTGTCCCGATGATGATTGGCAAGCAATGTTGGGGATTTATCAGTTTTGGAGATTGCTGCGCGGAACGCGCGTGGAGCGAGGGCGAGATAACCGTCCTGACCACCGCGGCGGGGAGCATTGGCGGCGCGATCATGCGGCAGCAGATGGAACAAGCGTTGCGGGAGAGTGAGGAACGTTATAAGACTTTGTTCGATCAAGCACAGGAGAGCATTGTTCTGGAGAATACGAACGAGGAAATCCTTGATGTCAACCGCGCCGCTTGCCAATTATTCGGTTACGATCGCGCGAATTTGTTGAGCATGAGAACATCAGAATTGGGGCTTTCGATGGTACATTCAAAAGCATCTCTGCCAGTTCACCCTAATACAAACCAGAATTCTGGGGATCTATTTGAAACAACGGTTATACACCGCGATGGGAAACGAATACCGGTGGAGTTGACTGTTACTCCGATGAAAGCGAAGGGGCAAAAGCTCTTTTTGTCCATCATTCGCGATATCACCGTGCGTAAACAGACGGAGGACGCGATGCGCCAACGCAGTCGGGAACTATCACTGCTCAACCACGCGGCGCAGGCGTTCAATTCTACTCTCGACCTCGATCAGGTGCTGATTACGGTTCTGGAGGAAGTGCGTAACCTGATGGGTGTGGTTGGCTCTACGGTGTGGCTGACTGAAGCGGAGCGGGGAGAGCTGGTATGTCGGCAGGCTTCGGGGCTGGGCAGTGAGGTGGTGCGCGGCTGGCGGTTGGCGCCAGGTGAGGGACTAGCGGGCTGGACGGTCGAGCATGGTGAGAGTTTGATTGTGTCCGATACGCAAAGCGATACGCGGCATTTCAAGGGCGTCGATAACCAAATCGGCTTGGAACTCAGATCTATACTCAGCGTTCCCCTGCGAGTCAAAGAGAGCACTGTAGGCGTGCTTCAGGTTGTGGATACGGAGGTTAATCGCTTCACCTCCCAAGACCTGACGCTGTTTGAATCTCTCGCGGCGTCGGCAGCCATCGCGATCGATAACGCGCGGTTGTATCAACAAGCACAGCAAGAAATCTTAGAGCGCAAAAGAGCGGAAGAAGCTTTGCAACAACGTACAATCGAACTACAAGCTCGTAATGAAGAGTTGGATACGTTTGCCCATACAGTGGCGCATGACCTAAAAAACCCCGCGAGTTTTATTACCGGTTTTGCGAAATTGTTGACCTCGCGACATGCCGACAAGCTTAAAGGCAATGAAGAACTATTGGATGCACTACGGCATATTGACCAAGCGGGAACAAAGATGAATAATATCATCGAAGAATTGATGTTGTTATCCGGATTACGCAGGATGAAAGTAGAAACAACTCCACTGGATATGAACAGCATCGTAGAAGAGGCATTAGGGAGATTGGCTGATGTAATCGAGAAGGAGAATGCGGAGGTGATCGCGCCGAATGATTGGCCGGTAGCTCGCGGGTATGGCCCCTGGGTCGAGGAGGTGTGGTTTAACTATATAAGCAATGCTATCAAGTATGGGGCACAGCCTCCGCAAGTGGAATTGGGAGCGAAGGTAGAAACGAATGGTATGGTGAAGTTCTGGGTGCGCGATAACGGATCTGGTATTTCTGAGGAAGGTCAGAGCCGATTATTTGCGCCGTTCACGCGTCTTAATCAGGTTCATGTACAAGGACATGGATTGGGACTCTCCATAGTGAAACGCATAATGGAAAAGCTGGAAGGAGAAGTAGGGGTAAAGAGCGCTGAGGGACAGGGAAGTATTTTTACATTCTCTTTGCCGAGCGCGAAAGATTAGAGTTCTGCAACTAACTAGGATTTATGCAACTTCATCATAATTTTACTGCCGAGGACGCGGAGTGCACAGAGTTTTCTAGTTGATTGGTTATTACGTTGTGAATATGAGTTTTAATGAATAATTATGACCGCGTATGACCGCAAAAAAGATTTTCCTCTACCGCTGCTCCGCGCCCTTGGCGCCCTCTGCGGTTAATCGTTACACAATCTGCGTAAATCCTACTAACAAAACTTTCATCGGGGGGATGTATGAGTAAACTCTTGAAAATCCTGATCTCTGCTGACATGGAGGGAGTTTCTGGCGTAGTTCACCGGGATCAGGTAACGCGGACGAACAAAGATTATGAGCGTTTCCGAAGAATAATGACGGATGATGTAAATGCGGCAATTCGCGGAGCTTACGACGCCGGAGCGGACAGCGTTCTCGTCACTGATGGGCATGGCAACGGGCGTAATATTCTCGTGGAAGATCTTGATGCGCGAGCGCGATTGAATTCTGGTAGTCCCGCGCCTTTTTCTATGGTGCAGGGCATTAATTCAAGTATCACCGCGGCGATGTTCGTCGGTTATCATGCACGTATGGGAACCCCTAAAGCTATCATGGATCACACATGGTCTAGGGAAAAAGTGGCGAATTTGTGGCTTAATGGACAAATAGTCGGCGAACTAGGACTGAACGCGGCGGTATGTGGACACTTTGGAACCCCTGTGGTTATGGTTTCTGGCGACCGCGCGGTTTGTGTAGAAGCAGCGGAGTTGCTGCCTCATATTGAGGTGGCCATGGTCAAACGCTCCAGCGGGCATACTGCGGCGGAATGTTTGTCGCCCATAATCGCGCAGCACAAGATATACACCGCCGCTTCTCACGCCGTTAAAAAGCTTTCTGAACGCTATCCCCCTAGCCCTTTTCAACTTCAAAAACCTGTTACCGTCACTATCGAGTTTCTGCAATCTAGTATGGCAGACGGCGCGGCAAATATGTTAGACTTAAATCGACTTGATGGACGAAAAG
>CAZSIG010000337.1:2570-4887 GCA_964606195.1 uncultured Anaerolineales bacterium | reverse complement strand
GAATTTGGGGGCTACGCGACACAGGCGCAGAAAGGCATCGACCGCGCGCGGCGGGCGATCGGCGCGCTGCGGGAAGTGCCATTGGGGGGCACCGCGGTCGGCACCGGGATCAACTGTCCGCCCGATTTCGCGAGGCACGCCATAGGCTATATCAACATAGAGGCAGAGACATCTTTTGTCGAAGCGTCGAACCACATCGAGGCGAATGCCACGCGCGACGCGATAGTCGAGGCGTTCGGGGAACTGAAAACTATCGCGGTCAGCCTGACCAAAATCGCTAACGACATTCGCTGGCTCGGCTCGGGACCGCGCAATGGGCTGGGGGAATTGCGCTTGCCGCCGGTACAACCCGGCTCGTCCATCATGCCGGGCAAGGTTAATCCGGTCATGGCGGAGGCGTTGATTATGGCTGCCGCGCAGGTCATCGGCTACGACGCGGCGATTACGCAATGCGGGCTTGGAAGTCATTTTGAATTGAACATGATGATGCCGCTGATGGCGCATAACCTGATAAGCGCGATTGAACTGCTGGCGAACGCGGTGCGCGTCTTTACTGACCGCTGCGTTATTGGAATCGAAGCTAACGAGGAGCACTGCCGCGAGATGGTGGAACGCAGTCTGGCGTTGGCTACCGCGCTGGCGCCGCACATCGGCTATGACAAAGCCGCGGAGATCAGCAAAGAGGCGTACCGCAGTGGGCGCACCGTGCGCGAGGTCGCGATCGAGCACGAGGTGCTGCCTGAAAGTGAGTTGGATGAGCTACTTGATGCACGAAAGATGACCTAGAAACAAAAAAACTTCTCACGAGTTTTAAACCTCGTGAGAAGGCTAGAATAAACGTCCCAACTTTGCAAAACGTAAAGCGCGAAATGTAATGAGCTATTGGACTTCCTCAATTCGATAAGTATAAGTTATCTCCGCAGTTTTGTTCAGCATGTTCGCCGCGGAGCAATACTTGTCTTTAGAAAGCTTTACGGCTTGCTCAACATCCTTCTCTCTGATGTCACTGCCGTACACCACGTATTCCAGTTCGATATGAGTGAAAATCTTCGGGTGGTCCGCGGCGCGCTCCGCTTTCACCTTTATCTCCAATCCAGTTAAATCAACGCGCTTTTTCGCCAGGATATTCCTCACATCCATCGCGGTGCAGCCCGCCATGCCAACGAGTAATAACTCCATCGGACGCACGCCTTTGTTGCTCCCGCCGTGCTCCGCGGACGCGTCCATGACGATTTTGTGCCCAGAATCGGGCACCGCGGCGAATTCCATCTCTCCTAACCATTGTAATTCAACTTTCGTCATTATACTTTACCTCACCACTATTAATCCGCGAATAGTATCTCCAAGAACGTACCCAAGTTATCCTTGCCTTCCAGCGTTTTCAGGTTATAAACTTCGGTATAACCACAATTGTTGCAAGATACGAACGCGTAGCGATGTGGTTGTATCTCCAGAAACCGCGATAGTCCTGTGCCCGACATAGCTAATCGTTCGACATGCGCGCCCCTGTTATCACATCGCGGACATATAAACTCTTGCGCCAATAAATCATCAGCTCTCGCCATTTTATCATCTCCATGGCTCTATATAACTTACGCAACTTCAGTATAAATTTACCGCCGAGGGCGCGGAGAACGCAGAGCTTTCTAGTTAATCTTTTAGCGCACCGCGTTCATGGTCTTCAATGAACACCCATGATTGCTTATGCTAAAACAGATTCTCCCCTGCCTTTTCTCCACACCCTTTGCATCCCTTGCGACTAATCGCTACACAATTCGCGTAAGTCCCAACACAAAAAAACAGAAATTTAATGAAAATTCGTGAAATTAGTGGCAAAAAAATCAGCCAGTTGTTAAACTCACTTCACGATTTTCTAAAGAGTCCTCTCTCAATCCTTATCTCCCATAACCGTATTCCACAGCCAAATCAGCGCGCCGAATGCCAACAAGCCACTGCCAACGGCAATCGCGGTTGTCTGTGGATCTACACCGGGCATCACCACCTCGCCGTCGCCGTAATCCTTGAACATTTTACCCCACTTAGTCTCCAACGCGGCTTCGACGCGCGGTCTGCCAACGAACGGATACCAGTATACATCGTGGTACATCTTGGACGCGAAGTAAGACCAGGGCACCAGCGGCGTCCGCAGCAATAAGTTTTCAAGCGGCTTTAACGCACCGTGATAGATCATCTTCTGACCGCGACTGGCGAAGGTGTCCTCCTGCACGAAGTGCCAGTTTTCGTCCGCGATGTCATACCCGACAACCTCAATCTCGTTCGGATCACCGACGCCCAAGCCCGCCTCGTGTGCCATGCG
>CAZSIG010000337.1:0-2470 GCA_964606195.1 uncultured Anaerolineales bacterium | reverse complement strand
CCGCCGAAGGCATTCTTCATCGCGCCGGTAATCGTGGTGAAGACGTGTGTTTTCACTGTCGGCAACTGGATGATATTTTTTCCCACGAACATCGCGGGGATGCGAATACCTTCGGGATAAATCTTATCGAGCACAAGCATCGGAGTGCGCGGTTCGTAGGTAATCCACTCAACCCACGGCTCGTAGAGATGCACATCGCGCACGCCGTATTTATCGGTGACGTATTTATGTTTGTTATTCTGTTCACCTTCGTACGCGTTCACCACGACTGTCTCGTTGTGCGCGCCGATGAGGTTCTCGTAACCATCATCTTGTAGCGTACGCGCGACGCCCTCTAACTGCCAGGGCGCGGTCGAGCACGCGGGATACCAGGTCGCCCAACTGATGTTGATTTTGAGAATCGTGTCGTGGTCTTGGGGTAGCGCGGCTTCATAGTCGGCTAGTTTCATCAGTTTCTTGTAATCATCGAGCACCGTCTCCGGCGCGGTTTTCAGCACGGCAACTTTGCCTCTGCCGGGAAAATCTTTCATAATCATCTATTAACCCTCCTTGAAAATTTGCAAATGTGCGAATGAGCAAATCTACAAATCGACAAATCTGCAATAATTCCAAGCGCGGCAGCGGCGGTATGGGGATACCGCCCTGGAGTAACACATCTTAGAGAGCGCAATCCCCATTGCGCCTGTTTTCGAGGTAGATTTGCCGATTTGCTCACTTGCTGATTTGGATTATAACCTAAGCCGCGAAAAGGCGCAAAGGCGCGCAAATGACGCTCGGCGTCCTTTTGTTTCCTTACGCGGTTTGGGCTATAATTTGGTTATGGGTGAGTCGAGAGAAGAATATGGATATTCTGTTTTATATCCTGAGCGTGCAACTTTTGAACAGACTTTAGAGAACGCGGCTGACGCCTCTTGTGATTTTATGGTGATTGCCACTGCCGCGTTGCCCATCGCGAACATTAAGAGCTGTTTGAAGAACGCCGTTCGAGTTTTGAAGGATGGCGGGGTACTTTTTGTGCAGGGTTGTCCTGAATATTTGCCTGAGCTTGGCGTTTACCTCGACCAGCATTTGAATTTCAAGTATTGGATTGCGGTTGAAGCCGCGCCGCGAAAACGGGAGCGCGGGCTGCCCACTGTCCACGCGGCGGTGTTATTATTCACTAAAGGTAATGGCAGATTTAACATCAAGCGGACGCGGTTTCCGCACCAGCACTGTGCTTTTTGTGAACGAAAGCTCAAAGATTGGGGCGGCAAGGCGCATTTGATGCACCCTGATGGCTATGTAATCTCCGATGTTTGGCTAGACTTGCCAAATGAGGATAACTATACCCACATCTCCGCGCCAGTGCTGAACGCGATATTACGCATGTTGGATTTCAAACGAGAGGGTGTGAAGGGTATTGTGGGACCGCGGGAAGGTATTGGCAAAGTGGGAAAAGTCGCGGAACGAACCGCGCAATACATATTACCCGGTTTTCAGAAGCCTCAAATCGAGTATCCGGCTATAATCAACGACACTGAGAATGAGATGTACAATGTTGTCCATCACGGTGACGCGTTGGAGGTGTTGAAACGCTATGCAGACAACTCGATAGATCTGGTTTTCGCCGATCCGCCCTACAATTTGGATAAGGCGTACAACGTCTACGACGATGAGCGAAAAGATGAGCAATACATTGGCTGGTGTAACGCGTGGTTGGCGGAATATGCGCGAGTGCTGAAGCCTAGCGGTTCGTTGTACGTCTTGAACTTGCCGCATTGGGCAATGTACCACGCGGCATTTCTGAATCAACACTTACACTTTCAAAACTGGATTGTGTGGAACGCGATGTCTGAACCGCGCGGCAAGCTGATGCCCGCGCACTATAGTCTGTTATTTTATACCAAGCATCCCACCGATTTCACTTTTAATTACGACGCGGTCAGTGAATTAGATGCGCGGTATTATTGTCTGCGCGCCTCCTGTATTCGTAAGCGTAAGGCAGCCGGAGCAGATGATAAAATGCAACTGAACGATATTTGGTGGAATATTCACCGCATCAAGCACCGCCGCAACCGCGATTATCACCCCTGCCAATTGCCTGATGCACTGATGAAAAGAATTATTTTATTATCATCGAATGAGGGTGATATAGTTTTGGATGCTTTTTCCGGCACGGGGACGACGGCAGTAACCGCGGTCAAGCTAGGCAGACGCTATGTAGCGATTGACCTCGACGAGGAATATGTACGCATAACGCGGGACAAGATAGCTGAGGTCAAAAGCAAAGGATATATAAAGCGACAGAGTATACGAAAGAAGCAACGAAAATACACTAAAAAAGAACTACAATTGGAGTTACGTGATATTGCCGCGCAGTTAGGACGATTGCCCACTCAGGATGATGTGCGAGAGATGAGCGACTATGAGCTTAACGCGTTCCTGAATACATTTCCGACGTGGGGGAAGGCATTGAAAGCGGCTAAATTGG
>CAZSIG010000336.1:0-4888 GCA_964606195.1 uncultured Anaerolineales bacterium | reverse complement strand
AGTCTAAGCGCACCCATAAAGGGTGCGCCTACTGTAGCCGCAGGCTTTACGCCTGCGCTGACCGCGCGGTTAATTATTGAGAATCATTAGTTGCGATATTCCCAAAAATATGGTATTATACATAATGTGTTATATTTCACATGAGTTAATTTGTAAGTTCACAAACTTTTCGATGGATTGTGAAAGGGCGGCGAGCCGCGCCCGTTTTTGTTCCTAGAGAAAGGGGAGGAAGTCGATGAAAAATAAGAAAGTACCGAAAAATACGATTAAGCGGTTGCCGCTTTATCTGCGCGCACTTCATTTGTTAGCGGAGTCTGGGGAAACGATAATTTCTTCTCAACAATTGGAAAGACGCTTAGGTATCGGATCATCGCAGATTCGCAAAGACCTATCGCACTTTGGGGAATTCGGGAAGCAGGGATCAGGCTATGACATCGCGTATCTGAAATCACAATTACAGCAGATCCTCAAGGTAGACCGCGAATGGAACGTCGCGCTAGTTGGGGCGGGACGGCTGGGACAGGCACTTATGCACTGTACCGATTTGCACGATCGCGGTTTTAAGATCACCGCCGTCTTCGATAACGCCGCGGATAAGATCGGCACATTCGTCGGTGAGCATGAGATTATCGACACAGTGCGGCTGGGAGAGGTCGTTGGGGAAGAGGAGATCGAAGTTGCCATCATCGCGGTGCCGGACGACGCGGCGCAGGATGTGGTTAATTGGTTAGTCGAAGCGGGAATCAGAGCCATCCTCAATTATACTCCGTTCACTCTGGATGTCCCCGATAAAGTCTTGGTACAGAACATAGACCCCGTCGCGCAGCTACAGAGCATGGCTTATTATCTACAATAAAAAACCGCGCTCGCTACTTGGGCGCGGTTAGTGACTTGATTATCAAATGGGGCAAGTTCGCGAACTTGCCCCATTTTGTTTTACGATATGCCGTTTATTGGCGGAATGGCGGCTAAGAAAGCCGCCCTACAAACGAATTTTTTGCGCGCGGTTTCTATATAGATGGTAAATTACGGCGAATCAGTTCGTATTGTTCCAACGCGCGCCCCGCGCCCAGCGCGACACACGCGATCGGATTATCCGCCGCGTAGCAGGGCACGCCGGTTTCCTGAGTTAGCAAGCGATCTACGTTGCGTAATAGCGCGCCCCCGCCGGTGATCGCCATACCGCGATCGATGACATCCGCCGAGAGTTCCGGCGGCGTCTTCTCCAGCACTGACTTGACGGTGGTGACGATCATCGATAACGGCTCCGCCAATGCCTCCGTGATCTCTCCCGAGGTGATCTTAATCGTCTTCGGCAGCCCCGCGACCTGATCGCGCCCCTTCACTTCCATATCTAGTTCTTCCTCTAACGGCAACGCGCTGCCAATGGCGATCTTGATTTGCTCCGCGGTCTGTTCTCCGATAATCAGGTTGTACTTTTTTCGAATGTATGACATGATCGCTTCGTCTAGTTTGTTGCCCCCGACGCGCACCGAGCTAGACGCGACGATACCGTACATGGAAATCACCGCCGCCTCACTCGCGCCGCCGCCGATATCCACGACCATATTTCCTGTCGGCGTGCTTATCGGCATCCCCGCACCCAGCGCGGCAGCCAGCGGTTCGGGGATCAGATAAGCCTCTTTCCCCCCCGCTTGAATCACCGCGTCGTGCACGGCGCGGCTCTCCACCGTAGTTACGCCGACCGGCACGCTGATCATCACCAGCGGCTTGAACATGCGAAATCGCCCGCAGACGCGTGAGATGAAATAGCGCAGCATCGCTTCGGTCACGACGTAATCCGCGATGACACCGTCTTGTAACGGTCGCGCCACCTCGATCGTCTCCGGTGTACGTCCTAACATCTCGCGCGCCTCGTTGCCGACCGCTACGATCTTGCTATCGTTCGACGCGATCGCCACCACCGAAGGCTCTTGTAGCACTATTCCCTTACCACTCAAATATACCAGGACGTTGACCGTCCCCAAATCGATTCCAATTCGTCTTACAAACATATCTTAATCCTATTACAGTTTTGATTTCCTTTCGCGATTGTAAGTTGATAGAACTTACGCAGACCGCATATTGATTAACCGCAGAGAGCGCAGCGGACGCGGAGCTTTCTTAAGGGAATAGATTTACAACCAGCATACGCGGTCATAATCTATCATTTAAGATCATATCTGTCAAACGGAACAAATTTTGCTAAAACTCTGCGCTCGTAGTTTATCCCCGCACGGGGGCGCCCCATATGCGTCAACTTAATTTTAGGGCGACGCAAATTTCAGGCGCGGAGGCACATGATCAGCTCGCTCAAAGCCCCCCGTCTCGGGGGCGTCTAAGCCTACAGCATCGCCCTATTCCTAAACGCCCCCGCGGACGGGGGCTTAGAGCGTAGGTACAGGCGCGGTCTGCGCTTAAGTTGACGCATATGCGGGGGCGCTCTCAGCAGTAAAATTATTCTGAACTTACGCAAGTCCCATTGACAAAAAACCGCGCCACCTTACGTTTTACGTTTCACGCTTCACGTCTCTTCATTCATGCCAATAAAAAGACCGCGACTCACTCGGCGGGCTAATCGGCACTCCCTTTTTACCTTCCCCTTCAACCTCTTCGGTCAGGCGCATCACCGTAACTGACCAACTGTACAGATTATCCTTGTCCGAAGTGTTGATGACCACATCATAATTGGGAATGAATTCTGTATCCTTAGTCCAATCGCTCCCCGCGAAGTACGGCTGTCCCTGCCAAGGGCGATAGATAGTCACATTGTAGTATTCGTCCTCTCCCAACTCTCCCACAGCTTCCCACTGCAACAAAGGAGGATACGCCTCACCCTCGCGAATAATCATATCTTCGGGGCTGATTAGCTTCGGCGCGGGGTATTTGAAATCCGCAGAAAGAGTCATCGTTGGCGTGACTGTAACCGTAGTTGTCACTACCGTCGTCTCCGTTGGCGTAGAGGATACTGATGTCGCGGTTGGTGGCGGCGTCTCCGTCGCGACGGGAGTAGGGGTCAAGGACGGCGTCGCGGTGTTTGGCTCCGCCGTCGCGGTCGCGAGAGGCGTGGCGGTTGGCGCGGGCGTGTCGGTCGGCATAGGCGTCGGCGTATATGGCGCGGGCGTCGCGGAGATGATGACCGTCACCACCTGAATTATCGGCGTTGTCGGGGGACAGGTAGGCGGCGGCACTGTCACCAGCACCGTCGCGTAGCGGATAATGGGCGAAAGCAACGGCGCGGGCGTCGGCAGCGAGACACTCTTCTTCGCGCGACATCCACAGCCCAACAAGACGATGAATATCGCCAGAACAGCGATTTTACGAAGGTCAATGCGCGGCGCGTGGCTCATTATTATGCAGTCAAATCCTCCACCGTATTCGCATCGAGCTTTTTAACCATCGCGATGACCAACTTTAGGGCGTTATCGTAATCATCGCGGCGAATGATGCTGTTGTGGCTGTGAATGTGCCGCGCGGGCACCGCTATCGCTATCGTCGGCACCCCATCGCGGTGCAAATGTATCGCCATGCCATCTGTCGCGCCGCCCGGCATGGCGGAGAATTGTAGCGGTATATCTTCCTCTTTCGCCGTCGCGATTACCAAATCGCGCAGTTTAAGATTAGGAATCATCCCCGCGTCATAGAGCAGGATGCTCGGCCCCCCGCCTATTTTAATCGCTGATACCTCTTTCTTGATACCCGGTACGTCGCCCGCGATGTCGCTGTCGAACACCAGCGCGACGTCGGGATTGACACGGTGAGAGCTGGTCTTCGCGCCGCGCGTTCCCACTTCCTCCTGCACCGTGCCGACGCCGAAGATTGTATTCGGATGCTCGTTACGCGCGAAGTGCGCGATGGCGTCCATGACCAACGCACAGCCGATGCGATTGTCCCACGCCTTAGCCAAGTAGGTTTTGCCGTCCGCAAGGATGGTAAAATCGCTCACCGGAATAATCGGATCGCCAAGATGCACTCCCATCTCCTTGACTTCGTCCTCCGAAGTCGCGCCGATGTCGATGTACATATCGTTCTTGGTGACGATTTTCTCGCGGTCCTCTTTCTCCAGCAAATGCGGCGGTTTCGCGCCGATGACGCCGAAGCGGTCGCCCTGCGCGGTTTTGATTACTACGCGATGTCCTAACAGCACTTGATCCCACCAACCGCCCAACGGCACGAATTTTATAAAGCCCTCTTTGGTGATATATCTCACCATAAATCCCACTTCATCCAAATGCCCCGCCAACATCACGCGCGGCGATTCGCTGCTCCCCACCTTCTTCGCGACGATGCTGCCTAGTTTGTCTTGCTCGATAGTCGTCATAGACGCGAGATGCTTGCGCATAATCGCACGCACCGCGTGTTCATATCCGGGGACCCCCGGCGCTTCGGTCAATTCCTTAAATAATTGTTCTGTTTTATCCATGACTTTCTCTTTTCTTTTTTATAGTAGGACTCTGCTGAAAAAACAAAGATTTTACCACTGATGGGTTGAGAACACCAAAAGGCATAAAAAAATTCGCATTCTTAATAACTTCGCGGTAAAAGCTACCTTTTTTCAGAAGAATCAAATATAGTTCCCAAATGGTAACTTGGATATTATACCCTAAAGTGCGCAAAACTAACAAATAGACATTATATTGATTTATTTGACCGCGTCATTAATCGAACGCAGATTGCCCTGATTTTCGCAGATTTTGGGACATATGCTGCAATTTTGGGTAATCAAAAACATAAAAATCAGCGTTCCATTAGCTACGCGTCAACAAATCGATATAAACTCTAATGTACAAGACTTACACAAACCGCGCAGTCATTACCAAAAAATACCAGCGTAGGGCGGCTGCGCGAAGCCTACCCGCGGGGGTATTCTTAGCCGCCGTTCTAGATC
>CAZSIG010000335.1:2755-4923 GCA_964606195.1 uncultured Anaerolineales bacterium | reverse complement strand
CGCGACCTCCGGCTCCGTTACCGCTTCGCCCACCCACACCTGCGCGGGACGAATCAACGCGGCATCCTCGACCGCCTGCCCCGGCCGCGCCGTCCGGACTGTGCCGATTACTGCGTGGCTCCAGCGCGGTTTCTCACGCAAATCTCCCGTCGCGCCGACGGTTTGCAGCTCCCGCACCGCGTAGCCCCGCAGCACGTCCGCCGCTTCGTCTTTGACCACCGCCGCCGCGATATAGCCCTCAGTAATACTTGCGATGTAGTCAGACATAGCCTGTGGCGCGTCCCAATCGGCATGAGTGTTGAAGCTCGCGGCGCGTTCCACTTCGCCGCTCACGGGGTCAATTGCCACGATATTGTATCCCGTTTGATTCGGAGAATAATCAACGCCGTTCACGTAAATGTGCCCAAAATCCCCCACGTCGCTCCCCGCGCTCTGCGCGAGGATGTTCACCGGCGCGGTCGCTCCTGTACTACCGATGGCGCGGTCAGCGAGTTGTATTTCGGCGACCGAATATAGCTGTGTGAATTGCAACTGCATCCGATTTATATTCGGCGCCAGCGCGGCGGCGGGCAGCGCGATTTGATAATCGCCCCAGCCCTCGCGCAACTCCAACGGCGCGAATTTATGCCCGTTGAGTTGTACGCGCATCACTTGTCCCGCGATGAGGGCGTAAACCTTGAGTTCTAGTTGATAATCCCCGGGCTGCAATTCAGGAAACTGTACCTTCACCGCGCGGCGTTGTGCCCAGACATGCCCATCGCGCCAGGCGGCGACCGCGCCCCAGCCTGCGCCGAGATAAAGACGGTTAGTGTCGCTGTGCGGCGCGAGATTTATTTCCGCTGGTGCTTGCGGCAGGGCGACGCGGTATAGTATGATATCGTCCACCGCGTCTATTCTCGTCACCGGCAAAACCTCTTCGACGTAGTTCGCCAGCGCGGCGGGCACATCTTGAGTGTGAATCACCACGTAACGCGCGTTGAAAAAACGCAGCACATCGGCGGCGATTTCTCCGTCGCGATGCAGTTGTGGCGCGGGGATTTCGTTCCCCAGTTCCAGCGCGATGAGCGAGTTGATGATGGGAGCCTCGGTGAAATACTGAAACTTGAATTCGGGATTGCGCGAGGTGTTGCCGCCCAAGATGCGCTTGTGGTGCGTCGTTTGATAAAATTGCTCGTACATCATCGTCGTGGAAGATGTCCCCGTCATGCGAAACCCGTTGCGCCAAGCCAGCGGCAGTTCCAACACCGCGAAGTCGCCCGCCTCCGCCGCGACCTGGTCGTAAATTCGCGGCACTCGCAGGTCAGATAATGGCAGCGGCACCGATAGATGCTCAAAGGCAATCAGCCCCGCGATGACGATAATTTGCCAATTTGCCAATTTGTTGATTTGCACATTTGCCGATTTGCCAATGTGTAATTTTTGCAGCGCGTAGCCGACCAGCACCGCGACACATAGCACAATCATCACGCTGTAGCGGCTAGGATAGCGATTTCCCTTGAAGAAGGGGAGTTGTAGTAGCGCGTCAAAGGGTAGTGGCAAGTCGTAGGCATGACCATTAACGCGCAGCGCGGGGCCGAGAGAAATGAGAACGAAAATCAAAAATGCCAATATCCAAAATCGTAGGGGCGCAACGTGTTGCGCTCTTTTGCTCCGCAATGTACCAACCGCCGCGTAGATCACCAGCGCCAGCGCGGTATACCCGATGAATACGAAATTGCGGTTGGGGCGCGCGGGAAAGTTGAAGTAATCAGTGACGCGTCCCAACATGGGGTGTAGGTGACTGGGCACGAAAAAGCCGAGCACATCCGCGGAGAACTCATCGGCGAATCCCTGCCCCTCCATCAGAAAATCGCCCTCGACGCGCATCTCATCCAGCATCAAGTATAAAAACGGCGCGATGCCGATGATGAATACGACGCCGATGATGGTGAAATTGCGGATATAGGTTATTAAGTTGATTGCCTGACAAATCTTTTTGGGACGCGGATTAACGCGGATTTGCGCGGATTGTATCCCGCTCGCGCCCCTGAGATGATAAACGAAAAACAGCGCGGTAAACACAATGAGAAACGACGCGTAGGTTAGCTCCGCCCACGCTTGCAAGATGATGAACAGCGCGGCGAGCAGCGGATATTTGACGCGGCGCGGGTTGTCCAGCATCTTGAATA
>CAZSIG010000335.1:1475-2655 GCA_964606195.1 uncultured Anaerolineales bacterium | reverse complement strand
AGCCGCCCTACGTAGCTGAATAATACCGCGCAAGTTAAAAAGGGCGCAACCGATTGCGCCCTTGTGATTATGGTCTGATGAGCAGCCAATACCGTTCACCGGGCGGCAGTGGCGCGCCCTTCAGCGCGGCTATGTATGCCTCTTCGCCCACCGCGCCGCTTTGGGGTTTGAACATCTTATCCCATGAGAAGAAGTCAGCCATCTCATCTGGTGAATAGATTTGTTGCATCGCGGTGTACCACAATAGTTGCTCCGTCTTCTGAAAATGCCAATATTCAAACGCGTACCAGTTATGCTTCCACGAAAAATCGGGTTCATCGTGAGATGAAATCGGGCGCCAACCATATTGCCGCGCCAAATCGGTGAAATCGACGTAGTAGTAGGGGTAGGGCAGAGTTGGCTCGCCCCAAGTATCCCAACCGTCATACCAACTCGCGAAACTCCAGGGCAGATCGCGCAGCGGTTCGCCGCACGAGCCGTCCTGCTCCTTGCACTTGATGTAAATCCGCCAGTAGACATCACCGCGCACCGTCTCCTGCACCAACTCCATGCGCGGTACGCCGTAAGCATCGTTATAATCCCACAAGATATCGATGGCGCGCCCCGCCTTGTGCCAACTCGCGTAGCTGGAATCGGAAGTGTAGAAATCTATCGGGCGCAGTGCTTCGCTAAGTTCCGCGAGGAAGTCGTAGCCGGTCTCCGCCAGCACACGCGCCCGCAGCGCCTTGAAAGAATCATCGACGCGGTCGCTCAGCAAGGGAATACCGACATCTACGCCTTCGAGTCGCCCCAAATCATAGTCACCGTAGTAGCCGCCGGGCGATGGTGAAGCCTTTTCCTCGTACAGTGGTTCATCGGATACGCTATTTGAATCATCCGCGAAATCTACCGCGTGATGCCAGTCGGGATACGCGTTGAGGGTAGCGCGATCGGTGAGGTGGCGCGGCAGCCCACCCTCCACCGCGGCGATGGATAGCTGCCAACCATCGTAGTAGCGCGAAATAAACGCGATGCTCTCGCCGTCAGGCGACCACGCGGGCATATCATCGTACCCCGTCCGGGTGAGCGTGAAGGCGTATTCGCCCGTGCCCCGCGCCGCGTCGAAATCGATGATGATAATCTCGCGACTGTCCCCGCGCTGCGAACTGTAGGCGAGCCGTTTGCCGTCGGGCGACCACGC
>CAZSIG010000335.1:0-1375 GCA_964606195.1 uncultured Anaerolineales bacterium | reverse complement strand
GCTTCTTTGCAAATTCATAAGTGATGCGTTATGCGTGAAACGTGAGGCGTAATGAGTGATACTTCTCACGTTTCATATCTACTTTCTCATTTCTAATTTACGCGCTCAGATAGCCTTTTGCTTTCAGCAATTCAGCGTTGAGAATAGCGCCGCCCGCCGCGCCGCGCACGGTGTTGTGACTTAGCAGATTGAACTTGTAGTCCAGAATGGGACAGGGGCGTAGGCGTCCGACGGACGTTGCCATCCCCCTTTCCGCGTCGCGGTCTAATCGCGGCTGCGGGCGATTCGCTTCGCGGCGGTAGTGAATCGGCTGCGCCGGCGCGCTGGGCAGGTTGAGTTCTTGTGGCGCGGCGCGGAAATTATCCCACACCGCGATGATTTCATCAACTGAGGTTTCCTTTTCCAGTTCGATGGAGACCGCCTCGAGATGACCGTTGAGCACAGGAACGCGGTGACACTGCGCGCTGATGGTGAAATCAGCATATACAAACTGATTATCCTTTAACTCGCCCAGCATCTTGAGCGGCTCGGTTTCCACCTTGTCCTCTTCTCCACCGATGTAGGGCACGACGTTGTCGATGATGTCCATCGAGGGGACACCCGGATACCCCGCGCCGGATAGCGCTTGCATCGTCACCACCATCACCTTTTTGATGCCGAAATTGGCGTGCAGCGGTTTCAGGGGCAGCACCAAACCGATCGTGGAACAGTTACCGTTAGTGATGATGAACCCCCCGTCCCAACCGCGATTGCGCCGTTGGTGCGGAATGATGTCGATGTGCGTCGCGTTCACTTCGGGCACGACGAGAGGTACATCGGGGTCGGGGCGGTGGTTGCGGGCATTGCTGGAGACCCAATATCCCGCGCGGGCGAAATCCTCTTCAATGTCCCCCGCGACCGATGCGGGTAACGCGGAGAAGACGAGTTCGCAGTCGAGGTTAGGCGCGATTTCTTGCACTTCCACATCGCGCAGGTCTGGGGGCATATTACCCGAAACGAGCCAGGTACAGGCTTCGGCGTAAGTCTTCCCCGCCGACCTCTCAGAAGCGGCTAGGGCGGTGATTTCAAACCAAGGGTGATTTTGTAGCAAAGCCACAAAATTTTGTCCAACTGTGCCGGTCGCGCCAAGTATGCCTGTTTTGATTTTGTTTGTCATTTTACCTTTCCTCCCTTTTTTAGTGAACAATAATTATAGCCGCGTTCCTTGCTTAGGGCAAACTAATTTACAGACCGCGTGAAACGTGAAGAGTTTAAGCATGGGACTATCAAGTTTTACGCATCATGTATGACATTTTGCCCTCATTGCAAAGTTTGGTTATAATTGGGAAAAAAGAAGGGAGTGGCGGACTCAGGATCAGGACTTACGCAAATTCAG
>CAZSIG010000334.1:2139-4927 GCA_964606195.1 uncultured Anaerolineales bacterium | reverse complement strand
TACAATAAACGCCGTTCGCCGCGTTTTTCCGACACGAGTTTAGGAAATTTGTCAACGAATACTGCACGAATTAACGAATTATGGCGTCTCTCCAAGCGGCGTCATTCGTTGTCCATTCGTTGACCATCTTCACTACAATAAACCCCGTTCAGCACGTTTTTCCGACATGAATTTGAGAAAATCCAACTCAGACCCGAAGGGTTTTCCGAAACCCTGCGGGGCTTTATACGCGGTTGACAAAGTATATGGGATAGGGTATCATATAAAATGATATCCTTGCTTTCTATTTTTTGAATGGCACCGCCTGCGTACGAAGTTCGCAGTGAACGGAAACTGGAGAGAATGATGAACACACAAGTAGAAACACTATTGTTACAGGAATTTCCCACTCTTGGCGCCAAGTTGGACCTACCCGCGGAGTTTGGTTGGTTCAATGAGTTGAATGTCCAAGAACGCATCGATTTTCTCGGGGGGCTGCTAGAAGTTCTGGTCAACAATGCCTCAAACCGCCTAGTAGCCCTAGATGAATACTTGCGCGGGTGGCAGGCTACTGTAGAAATCAACAGCAGTCCCGAACTGCTCGCGTCCTATGCACGCGCCAATGCGGATTTACAGCAGGCACGCGTGCTGTCCTATGACGAGGTGTTCGGTGACTTATGAGCCAATATTCCTTCAAGAGTTTCAACGCGGACTGAAGAAACATTCCAGCATTGCCCGACAGATCAAGAGACGCGTAGACCGCATTCTCGCAGATCCGTACTATAACTCTGAATTATTGACCAAGAAAGGCGTGGATCTTAGAGGTAAACGCAGTGCGCGAGTTACGCGTAATTTTCGGATTATCTACGCAGTGTGTGAGGAATGTATCAATCGCAGTTTCAAAGCGAGAGGCTACAACGATTGTCCTGATTGCAATAAGACAGAACCAGACAAAGTGATAATCTTCTTTGTTGTGGGGCCCCATGAAAAAGCGTATGGGCAATAAGCGGTATTAGGGCTTTCTCAAAGTACCAACCGCGCCGCCCAAACCTCCCGCAGGTTTGATTTTCCGGCCGAAATATATCGTCCTACAACCATAACCATGCTGAGCAAGGTTACTTTGTTTGAACCTGCGGGACGCGGAGCGGCCCGCTTTTGAGAAAGCTACTCCTTATTACCCCCCGCGCCCGATCACCATAAACGCCCCCCAGAAGAACGGGTGCGGATACCGCGCCAGCAGCGCCACCTGCGCGGCGCGCAACGCCTGACTGACGCGCCGCTTTTGGGGCAGTTCCGCGTAAAAGCGCGCCATCAACTCCGCCGTCGCCGTATCCGGCACGGCCCACAAACTGACCACCACCGCCCCCGCGCCCGCGTGCAGAAACCCCCGACTTAACCCCAACAGATCGCCCCCGCGGTGCCCCCCCAGCCCCGTCTCACAGCCGCTCAACACCACCACCGCACCGCGCGGCAGCGTGAGCGTATACAGGTCATACACCGTCACCTGATTATCCGCCAACTGCAACGCCGAAAAGAGGGGATTATCCTCGCGAAAGATGCCGTGCGTCGCAAGATGCACCAGCCGGCTGCGCCCGGCGAATTCTTGCCAGCGCGCCACCGTCGCCTCCGCCTCGGTGAAAAAGTGGCAATGGGGCACGTCCAGGCTATCGCGGACGCGCCGCGCCTCCGTGACCGTATGCGGCAGCCGCCCCGCGGCGGAGTAGCCCATCACCAACGCGTCGCCGGTAGCCGCAGGCTTCATGCCCGTGGTTGACGCCCCCGCGCTCGGCAGATACGCCACCTCAAACCGTTCCACCAAATACCGCGCCCCATCGTACAAGGCGTGAAATGGCAGATAGTAGAGCGCGCCGTGCGGCACAATCCACAGGCGCGTGTAACCGCGTAACTTATCCGCCAACTTCGCGAACAACCACTCATAGAGCTGCCGTAACAATTCTTGCACCTCGGTTAGCTCGCGTTCTGCCTCGAACAGCGCGTCGCGCACACTGAAGCGCACCATATCCAGATACTCCCGCACCGGCGCGGCGGGCGCCAGGTCATCCCAGACCTGCATATCCTGAGCCGTAACCACAAAGGCGAGCACCCGGTCATCTACGATGTAATACATCACCAGCGCGGTACGCGCTGGCAACCGCTGCTGCACCTCCGCCACCGCGCGCGGCGCGGGCGCGCCCGGCGCGGCCAATAATTGCAAACTCCGCACCACCTCCGCGATCTCCCGCTCCGTCGCATAGACCTGCGCCGGTACGGGCGCGCCGCGATACTCCTCAGCCAGCGGTATGTGGCGCGCTTCTTTGCTCTGTTGCCAATGCCACTGCTCCTTAAGTTCGCGCAGCCGCGCCAACAACGCCGCGCGGTGCGGGTCTGCGGCGGCAGTGGGGGCGCGCCACGCTGCCGCCAAGGTCTCCTCCGCCACGGGGGAGCGGCTCTGCTCCACCACCGCGAATGCCTCCTCAGGCTTATGCAACGCCAAACAGAGCTTGACCAGCGCGGCGTACACCTCCTGCTTGTCCGCGCGCAAGCCGGCGCGCAGTTCGTCACCGCGCAACCGCTCTTGCAGATGCCCGATCTCCGCGACCGCCTGCGTGAGGAAGTGATAGGCGGCAGGTAAATCGCCTGCGGCGCGGGCGAGCAGCCCCAGCCCATAAGCCGCGCGATAACTCAATTCCGCCAAGCCCAACTCTGTAGCCGTCGTCAAAACTTGCCGGTACAGCGGTTGCGCCTGCCCCGCTTGCGCTAAGGCGCGGTGGCAATCTGCCAGCAGCAGCCGGGCGCGGGCGGCTTGGAC
>CAZSIG010000334.1:0-2039 GCA_964606195.1 uncultured Anaerolineales bacterium | reverse complement strand
TCCAGTGCCGCGTAATCCAGATCCAGCCGCGCCATCAGCAGCCGTTCCCCTTGCGCGCCTAAAACTTGCCGCGCCGCGGCGAAATGTGCCGCCGCCGGCGCGTATTCCGCCAAACGCGCATACGCGAGCGCGGCGTACCAGTCGCTCAAGGCGACGTAGCGGGGCAGGGCGTACGCCGCGAACACCTGCCGCGCCTGCTGGCACAATTCGATCACTTCGGGCAGCAGATTGAGCCGCAGATAGATGTGGGCGCGCTCGAAATCGACCGTCGCCCCCTCCACCGCGACGTCCAGCGCGGCGAAACCGCGCCGCGCCGCCGCCAACGCCCGTAACGCTTCGTGGTAGTGCCCCTGTCGCGCCTGCAACAAACCTAAATTCAAATTGGTGCGCGCCAACGGCAGCGCCTGGTCTTGCGCCGCGAACACCTCGCGCACCGCGATCAGCAATGCGGTAGCTTCGCGATATTGGTCGCGCTTTTCCAGCAGCACGGCGCGGTTCACGGCAACGCGCGCGGCCATGAGCGTCTCGCCCTCCTGCGAGAACAACTCGTGGGCGCGCCGATAAGCTGCGTCCGCCTCGGCGTAGCGGCTCAGATGCTCGTAAGTCACTCCCAGATTAGCCTCCAGCCGCGCCAAGATACTCCAAGCTTCAGCCTGTAGCAACTCCGGGCGCGCCGCGTGCGCCGCGTGTAACGCCTGTTCATATTCTCCCAAGTTAGTGAGCGCGAAGACCGCGCTGGCTTGGATGCGGGCTGCTTCTACAGGATAATCCCGCGCCGCGAAGATTTGTTGTGCTTGCTCATAATCCGTTAGACACGCCGCGAATTTGCCCTGATAGAACGACACTACGCCGCGCGCCCACGCCGCGTAGGCACGCCCCACCGCGCCCGCGCCGTACTCGCTCACCTCCGCCGCGATTTCGGCAACCTGAGTAGCCGCTGCCAAGTCGCGCCGCGCCACTTCGTCCGTCCGCGCCTGTAACGCCGCGCTGAGCGGTACGTCGATCTCGGCGCGGTGCTGCTGTAAAAAAGCTCGCCGCTCATTAGGGCTGAGGGCGAGCAAATGCTCCGTAAATTCTAGAGTATTCATATGCGGTGCCTCCTCCATATTGCGCGAAATGTGAAGACGTGAAGCGTGAAGACGTGAAACGTGAAACTTAAGACATAAAAAATATAGCCAGTTGCGCGATACTTCACGCATTACGTTTTACGCATCACGCATCACGTTTTAATCTCACGTCTCTATATTCCCCAACCAAATCTCCTGCCCGGGCAGATCCACGCGGAGTTCGTACTTGCCGGGGGGAAGATGTTCCAGAAAGAAGAAGCCGCGCGCGTTGATGTGACTCTGGGCTATCGCGCGCGCGGCGGCGTATAGATACACCGCGTGGCCTTTCCACATCTCGCGCTCATTTTCGGGCGCTTTGACTTTCCCGACCAGTTTGACCCGTCCGTAGCCCTGCGGCTGCTTCTCTAACACAATTTTGGTCGCCCCTACTTGATACTCTTGCCGCGCATACGGCCCGCGCACACTCGCCAGTTGCCACTGCGGGGTGAGTTGCGTCGCCTCCATAATCTCAGTCACCGCGTTCTGGAGCTGCGCCCATAGTCCGGGCACCGCGTTGCGCTCGTCCGGCGACAGTTTATAACGCGCCAATTCCGCCCGACAATGCGGACACTGCCGCAGATGCCGCGCGACGCGCAGCCGTTCCCTGATACCCAACTCGCGCAGATAAAATTTGCCCAACACCTCCGGCTCCGGGCACGCGGCGCGGTACATGACCCCGCGCAGAACCTGCTGCGTGTGCGCGTACTCCCGCGCGAGCGCGGCACAGTGCGCGCACCGCGCTACGTGCTGGACGACGCGCTCTGGAGCTGCGCCATCCACGTAAGCCAGCAGTTCGCCCGCCGCGATTTCGTTGGGATTGATACATGTATCCATATCTCTCATCTCCCTAGATACCGGCGCAATAAGGATTGCGCCCTATATATTTCCCGTAGGTGGTAGGTAAGCTATACCCCCGCGGGGCGGCTTCGCGCC
>CAZSIG010000333.1:0-4955 GCA_964606195.1 uncultured Anaerolineales bacterium | reverse complement strand
ACGGGGGCTTAGAGCACCGGTATAGACGCGGTCTAAGCTTAAGTTGACGCATATGGGGGCTGGGGTGAGGGTGATTTTCGTCCATTGGTGGTGCGGCAATCTCATGGAAACTACTCAGAAGATTGAGAAAAAAGAAACGAAGAAAGGGGTAAATAAAGCGAATGAGTGAAAAGAATTACGATGTGGTAATTATCGGCGCGGGAAGTGTGGGCGTGCCGACGGCGATGTTTTTGGCGGAGGCGGGCTTTAACGTGTTGGCGTTAGACGAGATGCCCAGCCATGGGCAAGGGTGCAACAAAGCCGCGATAGGTGGCATTCGCGCCACCCACTCAGATGTTAGTAAGATTCATATCTGCCAAAAGAGCTTGGACATCTTCTCGACGTGGCAGGCGCGTTATGGTGATGACATTAGTTGGTACAAAGGGGGCTATTCGTTCGTGGCATACACTCCAGAAGAGGAGCAAACGTTCAAAGAGTTGTTGAAGATTCAACATAAACATGGGTTAAATATTCAATGGCTGAACCGCGAGGATATGCTGGAATTGGTGCCCTCGCTCAACCCAGAAGGGCTAATCGGCGGGACATTTTCGCCCGACGATGGGAGCGCGTCACCGCTGCAATCATCCTGCGCGTTTCACCGCCGCGCCAAAGAGTTGGGAGCGAAATTTCACTACAACGAGAAGGTGGTCGACATAATTGTGGAGAATGACCGCGTCAAGGGCGTGCAGACGAACAAAGATACCTACAGCACCGCGATAGTCATCAACGCGGCGGGCGGCATGGCGCGAGAAGTGGCGCAAATGGCAGGGTTGGACGTGCAGGTACAGCCGGAGTCACACGAGGCAGGCATTACGGAGCCGCTGGCGCATTTCATGGAGCCGATGATTGTGGACATTCGCCGCGCCCCCGGCTCCGCGAATTACTACTTTTACCAGCACGACACCGGCGCGATAATCTTCTGCATCACGCCCGAACCGCCAATTTTGGGGACAGACACACGCGAAACTTCGGTCTTTCTGCCGCAGGTTGCCAAGCGCATGGTGGACTTGATGCCGATTCTGGCGAACGCGCGCGTTCGCCGCGTCTGGCGCGGGTTGTACCCGATGACGCCGGACGGTTTTCCGATTGTGGGTAAAGACCGCGAGGTCGAGGGGTATATCCACGCGGTCGGGATGTGTGGACAGGGGTTCATGCTCGGTCCCGGGCTCGCGACTTACTTGGTGAAATTGATTGAAGATGACTTGGACGAAGAACGCCGCGAAGTGCTCGAAGGGCTGTCGCCTTATCGTAAGTTCGGCGGTGAGGAGAAATTGCAGTAGGGGGAGAAGTGAAGACGTGAAACGTGAAAGACGTGATGCGTGATGCGTAAAACGTACCGCGTAACTTGCTAATTTTCTTCACGTTTTACGTTCTAAATTTCTATAACCAACTCCGAATTAAACGTCTTATTATGTTCATCGGGATAACCGCGCGGGTTACACATCACGCGTGTGTTGCCTATCGTATAATCGGCGCGAGTGTGAATATGACCATGAATCCACAGAAGCGGTTGCGTCTCCGCGATGAGATCATCGAGCGCGGAGGCGTACGCCGCGCTTAACAGGTCGGAGCGGTAGGGCATCGGCATGGAGAGGAGGCTCGGCGCGTGGTGGGTAATCACCACGCATTTTTTGTTTCCTCTTTTTAACTCAGCCTCTAGCCAACCGCGCGAACTGCGATGCAGCGCCATCGTGTGCGCGGGGCGCAGCTTGCAGTAACTGGGGTTGACTCTAACTCTGCGGTAGTCGTTCATAAACCGCTGTGCCTCGTAAGCCGCGACGGTCTCCTCCCCAAATAATTTGAAATCTGTCCAGAGTGTACAGCCCAAAAACCTGATACCAGCTATCTCGCGGCTGTCATCTTCAAGTACATGCACATTAGTTCCCGCAGCTTCCCTTTTCAGTTTTTTCGCGTGTTTGGGAAGTGCCTCCCCGTAATATTCGTGATTGCCCAAGACGTATAACACCGTTTTATCGGGGAAGGTCTCTCGCGCCCATTCTAATCCTTTGTATCCGTGATGGACATCTCCTGCCAAGATCACGACATGCGCGTCGACGGCAGGGAGTTTGAACGGTGGCGCGGGAAAATCTAAATGCAAATCGCTTAAAATATATAGTTTCACTAATTCATCCTTCTATGTATGGAATTACACAACTTCAGTTTATTTTTACCGCTGAGAACGCGGAGGGCGCAGAGTTTTAAGCAGTAGTTTTTGCTACCTCTGCTTAATATTCTCCGCGGTGAGTTACAGCGCGGTTTGCGTAAGCTCTACACTACTAAATTTCATGACGTAACGTTCAGCGGTCTCTTTAACCACCGCGAACCCTAACCGTTCGTATAGAGACCGCGCCGGATTGGATTTTAGCACGTGCAAAGTTACAGGAATATCTTTTCGTGCGGCTTCGTCCAGTAGTTCACGAATTAACGTTGTTCCAATCCCGCGCCGTTGGTATTCGGGCAAAATCGCGATGTACGCTAGAAATAGGCTGTCGGCGCGCTCCTCGACGAAAAACGCACCAACATCTACTCCTTCACGACGGATGATTTGCCGCTTCGCCGGGGCGAAATGCTCCTTGAAATGTTGCCGCTGCCATTCTTCATCCCAGCCCCAGATTTGCTCGACGTAAGTCTTGAGCGCGGCGCGATGGAGATCGTATAAAAAATCGTAGTCGGCTGATGTAGCCGGACGCAGTTGAATCATAGTCGCGATTTTGGTTCTTTGGGAATTTGTGTGTCGGTTTAACACGCGGTTTATTCTTTGCCACGAATTGCACTATTTGGCGCGATGAAGCGGAAAATTAGTGCAATTCGTGAAATTAGTGGCAATTTTCTCCTCGCAGCCACCCGAAATCCTAAAGCCCCGCGATATTAAGCGGAAAACAGAACGCGAAATCGTTCACACACCAATGGCACATCCTCGCGCGGCTCTCGCCCAATAACAGAACACGTTGTCGAGAACACTTCCCAATGCACTTCGCGCCAGTATTCCAACGAGCGGTCTCCCTCTCCCTCGTCGTACGCGAACTGCGCGTCGACCTCATTGAATGGCCTGACCACGACCTCCGTAGTCTCGATAATGCACAGCGGCTCTCCCGCCGCGTTCGTGATGATGCTCAGGTCACCAGTTTGGGGCAATTTCTCATCCTCAGCCTCATATTCCCAGAGTAACCCACATGTCGCGGTCTTGATGCCCGCTTTTACTAACTCGCCCAGCTCGTTCGCCAATTTCGCGGTATTGCCAAACGACCAGGCTTCATACTTCTCGGGTCGTTCTGTTCCCTCTGGCAAAGACGCGATATAGTCTTTCCAAAAATCCTTGATTTTAGACATAAAACATGGAACGCAGATTTTCCTGATTTAACTGATTTACGCTGATTTTTCTTTAATTTAACCACTAAAAGCACTAAGAGTTTTTTTGTCAATGATATTCATACGCGGTCAAAAACTAACATACGAAGCAGGACTTACGCAACTTCGGGGTATTTTTACCGCCGGGGGCGCGGAGAGCGCAGCGTTTTAGCTACAATCTGTACTATTTGAAAAACATGACTTTAAATGACAGTTTATGACCGCGTATGCTAGTAGCAAAATTATTCCTTTAAGAAATCTCCGCGTCCTCTGCGCTCTCGGCGGTTAATTACTACGTAGTTTGCGTAAGTCCTACGAAGTAAAGATCACCTTAGTGTTCTTGGTGTCCTTTGTGGTTGAATAGTTAGCATTTTCTCTATCACTTACCATTTAACCATTACTATCCGCGTTATTGGTGTGCGATTAACCGCGTGTCAATAAAAATATCTCCGTACTCTCTCCCCATTACCACGTTCACGCCGCCGCTGCTCATCTCATAGACTACAGACCACTGCGTGCTCGGCTGCGATACCGCTTCCAGAATTTGCATCGCCTCTTGCGTGGTGATGTGTCCCGCGCTTTGCGTTAATTGCTCGTCAATCTCGGCATATCGCGGACATACAGAGCGCGGCGCGTCACCAGCGGAGAAGCGTTGAAAATTAGTCGCCAGATGCCAGGAATGCTCATTTGGCATGACTAGCATCTCTCCTTCATCAAATTCAACCAGCACCGCGTTGCCCGTCGCGTCGGCAAGCAGATAGTGAAGCGACGGACCACCTTCCATATCGATGTTGTAACTTCGCATAATCGCAACAGCCTCGTCCACATCGCGGGCGTGGTCAAGCATCTCGCGAATTATTCCCAGCGAGCCGGTGGTCTCTTTATTCGCGTCGTGAGGCATCGCGGTCTCCGGCACCGCCGCCATGCCAATGGCTAAGCCATACTCGTTCATACCATCGAACGGCAGGTGCGGCGCGGCTAGTAGAGCCTCGCGCTCCGCGAGGGGCAATTCCACCAACGCGGTTGCTTTTTCTTCAGTCGCAAATCCCAAATACGCGATATCCACTATTGATACAGAGGCATAGCCATCAGGTGGGGAGGTGAACAGTAGCACCGCGGGGCTGTAGTTCCAGTCGAAGTTGCGCCCGTAGAGCATGTTGTTCGCGTCACCGAGCGCGGCAAAGAGCGAACATGCCCACGCGAATTTATCTGCTGCGTATGTAGGAGTAGCGGCGCGGGATATTTCGGCGTATGCGCCGTAGTAGTGCATAGTGTAGAGGGGGTAATCAGCCACTTGTTTCAGGCTGCCGAGCGTCGCGATTTCGTCTTTCGATAATTCTGGTGGCGGCGCGGCATCGCGGGAGGCAATAGGAGTGGGTGTCACAATACACCCGGTAACTAAAAGAATTATAATCCCCAAACACAAAAATCTTTGCAAAATAGATTTGGACATCATTGCCCTCCAACTGAAGGTCTAAAGGATGTGGTGACGCGGTAGATACAAACGTATTTCAGTAATCTCATGCTCAACGTAGTATACCAAAACGCCGATTTTTGTACAAAAAAAT
>CAZSIG010000332.1:0-4957 GCA_964606195.1 uncultured Anaerolineales bacterium | reverse complement strand
TCGGTCTGTTGATACTGCGGTTCCATGGCGCGTTGGAGTGTCAGCAGGTGTTGCAGGCTCTCCTGAATCGTCATCTGCCGCAGCAGCCGCGTCTCCTCATCCTTTATTTCATCCCACTGGTCGCGCCTATGACCGCGAAGCTCTCCGTTTTCCATAGGCAAAAATACGTTCCAACTGCTCAATTCGCTGACATCTTCTTCATACACAGTCAGCCTCGTGATTTTCCGCCAATGCCTCTTGCCGCGCCGCTGATTCTTCAATATTCCGAATATGCGCGACTGCCAATATCACCTCTCCCGCGTCGTTGAAGATGGGGCAGGCGTGAACTTCCCGAAGCGTGCCGTCAAATGGGCTGATATGCTCAAATTGCGAACATTCACGCGTGTCAAAAACTTCCCGAATGTAGCACGGCTCACAAGGGGTGTCGCGTTCCATAAAACATTTGTAGCAATAAGGGTCACCCTCGCGCACTTCCATTGGAATGTGCTCGTAGCCCTTCCAATTGCTCGTGACGACGCGGTATTCCGTGTCGTACACTGTGACCAGGTCGGGAATAACGTCAAAAATTCGTTGCAATAGCACGCGCGGCTTGCTTAGTATCTCCTCTGCTTGCATCAATTCACATTCCAATGCCTCCAACGCGGCGATTCTGCGCCGCGCCTTCGCTAACTCTTCAATAAGCTGTTCTTTGGTTTTACTTTCGTCGTTCATCACTCAACCTCCTGAATTGTAAAAAATAGTGCATATCGGTCAGTTTGTAATCGCCTCTCGCGCGGCTTGCCGCCCGCGCTCGGTCAATGCTAGATAAATGTCCTGACGCGAGATAAGCCCCGCACGTTCGGCGCGGTTGATCACCTGAAGGGCAAAACCGCGCTCCCACCGCATGTGGTCGTGCATGTGGTCAACTTTGCTCTCATCCTCCGCCTCGGGCAGTCCTTCGTGGTTAAAGAGATGGATGACCAACATCTTCTGCGCGAATTTCCAGCGTTGGCGGTTGCGGCGGCGGGCTACGGCGATAATCCCGCGCTGCGGCGCGAACAGAAACACCAGCATAAACAGGACGCCGACCGTCGTCGCCATAGAACCGGCGATGGACGCGTCCAGCGCGTGCGCCAACCAGTAGCCGCTAACCGCGCTGAGAACGCCGCCCACCGCGCTCAAAACGAGCATGTACGACAGTCGGTCAGTCAAGAGATATGCCGCGGCAGAAGGTCCAATCATCAGTGCGACCACCAAGACCGAGCCAACCGCGTCGAACGCGCCGACCGCGGTCAGCGAGACCAGCGCCATCAACGCGTAGTGAATTAGGCTTGGAGAGAATCCTAGAGAAGCCGACAATCCCGCGTCGAAGGTCGCCAATTTCAGTTCTTTATAAAAAGCGATGATAAAAAGCAAGTTTAGTAACAAAATGCCGCCCATCACGTACAGCGACCGCGGTCCGATGTCGCTACCGAAAATCACCATACGGTCAAATGGCGCGAACGCCAACTCGCCTAACAATACCGCGTCGGAGTCCAGGTGGACGTTTCCCGCGAAGCGCGAGATTAGAATGACCGCGATGCTAAAAAGCAGCGGGAAAATCAACCCCATTGCCGCGTCCTCCTTCACCAACCGCGTGCGATTGACCAGTTCCACCAGGCTCACCGTCGCCACGCCCATCGCCGCGGCGCCGATGACCAACAGGGGAGAGTTGATGTCTCTGGTGACGAAGAACGCCAGCACGATTCCCAATAATACTGTGTGGCTGATCGCGTCGCTCATCATCGCCATGCGCCGCAGCACCAGAAATACTCCGGGCAGCGCGCACGCTATCGCCACGACGGAGGCGATCAACTGAATTTCGATTTGTGGTGTGCTCATTCGTCCACCTCCTCGCGCTCTGGGGCGCGTTTTTGCGCCTCAGTCAGTCCAGCCTCGGTCAAGACCCACCCATCGCTCACCGCCCGCGCCCAACCGCGTACCTGTAACTCCAGCAGACTGCGCCGCACGCCCGCCTGTCCCGCGCTCATTGTGCGCAGCAGGGCGATGGAGTGGGGACGGTCGAGCCCGTGGTGCTTCGTAGCCAGAGTGTATAAATCCATCAAAACCGCCTCGACGCGCAAAACGCGGCGGTTGCGCTGCGTGCGTATCCATCTCCAGAACAGACCGCGGTTCGGCGCGAGGGTCAGCGACACCAGCACGATGGTGCTGATACAGAGCACGATGGTCGGTCCCGTAGATAATCCTTTCGCGGTGCTGCTGACGACCGCGCCACTGACTCCCGCGAGCGCGCCGAACAGCGCGGCGAGTCCCACCATCACTCCCAGGCGGTCAGTCCACTGCCGCGCCGCGGCGGCGGGCGCCACGATCATCGCGCTCATCAATACCACGCCCACCGCTTGCAGTCCAATTACGATAGCGATCACCAGCAAAGTGGTCAATAACACATCGAGAAGGCGCATCGAAAAGCCCAGACTCGCGCCGAATTCGGGGTCAAAACTGAGCAGCTTTAGCTCCTTCCAAAAGATGAGCATTGCCAGTATCGCCGCCGCGCCGATTACCGCCATCGTAATCACATCGCGCTCCAACAGCGCGGCGGCTTGCCCAAACAGAAACTTGTCCAAGCCCGCCTGAGTCGCGTCGGGCTGCCGCTGCACAAAGGTCAATAACATCAAGCCGAAGCCGAAGAATACGGACAGCACCAACCCCAGCGCGGTGTCGTCCTTGATGCGCGTCATGTTGATGATACTGAGCACCCAGAGAGTGCCGATCCAGCCCGCAATCGCCGCGCCGATAATCAGCACTACCGACGCCTTGCTTCGCGTGAGCATGAACGCCAGTGCGATACCCGGCAGCGCGGCGTGCGACATCGCATCTCCCAGCAGGCTTTGCTTGCGGAGCACCGCGTACGAGCCGAGCGCGCCGCTGACGATGCCCAGTGTCCCCGCGCCGAGTGCCACCGTCCTGATGGTATAGTCGAACAGTAGTTCTTTCAGTAGTTCCCACAAGAACATCTTATGCCTCCTCTCTCGCGGGCGGTTCGGGACAAGATTTGTCGGCGCGCAGGAAGGCGACACGCCCGCCGTAAGCCAGGCGTAAGTTCGCCTCCGTGAAAATATCTTTCACCGGCCCGCTGGCGATGCGCCGCACGTTGAGCAGTGTGACCCAATCGAAGTAATCGGTCACGGTCTGCAGGTCATGGTGAACGACGACTACTGTCTTGCCCGCGCCGCGCAGTTCCTGCAACAATGCAACGATGGCGCGCTCGGTTGTGGCATCTACCCCCTGAAAGGGCTCGTCCATGAAGTAAATCTGCGCGTCCTGCACGAGGGCGCGGGCTAGGAAGACGCGCTGCTGTTGTCCCCCAGAGAGTTGGCTTATCTGCCGTGCGGCGAATTCGTTCATGCCCACTTTTTCCAGCGCGTCCATCGCCATGTCGCGTTCGCGGTGTCCAGGGCGGCGTATCCAGCCCAGCGCGCCGTAGCGACCCATCATCACCACGTCGAGCACGCTGGTGGGGAAATCCCAATCCACGCTGCCGCGCTGGGGCACGTAGCCCACCAAGCGCCGCTGTTCTGCATAGGGGCGTCCGTAGATGAGCACCTGCCCCGCGGCGGCGCGCACCAGACCGAGCATCGCCTTGATTAAGGTGGTCTTGCCCGCGCCGTTCGGACCAATAATCGCCATCAACACCCCGCTCGGCACGTCCAGGTCAATGTCCCACAGTACGGGCGTGTCCTGATATGCTACGGTGAGGTCGGTGACTTCAATCGCTTTGTTTTCGTTGTTCATAGTTTATCCTTTCAAATCAACCACGAAGGACACGAAGAACCACTAAGGAAATTTAGGAGTTACGTGCACTATAGCTAACTGCAAAGGGCGCGGAGAACGCGGAGACTTCTCAAAAAAAGGAATAATTTTGCAATCAGCATACGCGGTCATAAATCCTTGCTGAATAACTTTGTGTTCTTAGTGTTCTTTGTGGTTTATACATTTCTGATTACGGCTCATCATTGACTCAACAGCGCGTTCACGATAGTGTCAACGTTATGCCGCACCATGCCTATGTACGTACCTTCTGGAGTATCAGGGTTGCCCATCGCGTCGGAGAAAAGCTCGCCGCCGATTTGTACGTCAAAACCGCGAGATTTCACGGCGGCTTGCACCGCTTCGATATTGCGCTGCGGCACTGAAGACTCGACGAATATCGCGGGGATTTGGCGCGCGGCGATGAACTCTGCCAAATCTTGTACGTCGCCGGTGCCCGCTTCTGACTCGGTACTGATACCCTGTAGACCGCGCACCTCGAAACCGTAAGCGTTGCCGAAGTAGTTGAAGGCATCATGTGCGGTGATAATCACGCGCTGTTCGGCAGGGACTCGGCTTGCCTGTTCTTGGACATAAGCGTGCAGTTTCTCCAGTTTCGCGAGATATGCCTCCGCGTTGGACCGGTAGAGTTCCGCGCTGTCGGGGTCAATTTCAATCAGGGTATCTCGTACTCGTTCCACCGCGCCCATCCAGAGAGTCAAGTCGAACCAGACGTGCGGGTCGTGCGCGCCCTCGAATTCGGGGGGAGACAGCAGTTTCTCCTCGGCAACATTCTCCGTCACCGCCACGGTCTTGACGCGCCCGCTCATCTGCTCGAACACCTCACCCATCTGTGCTTCCAGATGCAGCCCATTGTAGAAAATCAGGTCTGCTTCCGTCATGCGCGATACATCTCCCTCGCTAGCGCGGTAGAGATGCGGGTCTACGCCCGGCCCCATCAAGCCGGTCACCGCGACGCGGTCGCCACCCACGTTTTCGACGATGTCGGTAATCATGCCGATGGTGGTCACTACGTTGATTTCGCGCGCAGATAGGTCGGCAGTTGATTGACCAGCTTGCTGGTTACAAGAAGTTAGCATAACTGTCATTGCTATAATTAAACAAAAGCCGATTTTGAGAAAGTTGTCTTTTCTATTCACAATTCACCTCC
>CAZSIG010000331.1:0-4973 GCA_964606195.1 uncultured Anaerolineales bacterium | reverse complement strand
CGTTATCTGCGTTCGGTTAATGGCGCGGTCAAATAAATCGATATAATGTTTATTTTCTCGACGAAAACAGGGAAGTTGATAAAAGGACAGCCTTATTAGCCCCCTCCTCGTAGCCGCAGGCTTCACACCTCTGCCTGCCGCGCTCAAATGGGTGCACCTACAACATCAAATCCGCGCTACATATTTCGCGCAGATTCTCTGGTGAACAGTGCCGCGTGATCAAAGTGTGACACACTTCGATCATTATTCAGCTTCCCCGAGCACATACCTCTCAATCGCCCACGCCGCGCCATCTTCATCGAAAGGCGGCGCGATGACATCCGCCGCGGCGAGCGCGGTGGGATGTCCATCACCCAACGCGACGCTCAAGCCCGCCCACTGAAACATCAACACATCGTTCTTGCCGTCTCCGATCGCGATAACCTCTTCGGAAGCGATACCCTCGCGGTCAGCCAACCACGCCAAAGAGTGCGCCTTTGTCGCCTCCAAATCGAGCACATCTACACAATACGAGTGATTGTGCATCACCACCGCGCGCTCGCCAAAGGTCTTCTCCAACTGCCGCGCCCACTCAGTCGTCTGTTCCGGCGTCACGCCACTGAACATAATGCTCTCCACTTGCGCGGGCAGGTGGGGCAACAAATCAGTTACATATCGCGCATGTTCGTCTTGCGAATAGACCTGAAAATCGCGATACGCCTCATCAGGCGGAAAGTTGAGCCAAATGTCAGGATCACCAAACACGAACATGCGCATTTCGCGCCCCTGCCCCCAAGCGACGATCTCTCGCGCCATATCCGGCGTAAGAAGCACGCGGCGTATCTGTGTGCCATCTTCGGCGCGGCGCACCGCTGCCCCTTGATTGCTGATGACATAACCGGTCAACTCAAAAGCGCGCACCGCCTCCGCGATGCGCGGGTACGCCCGCCCTGAAGCGAGCACCACTATCACCCCCGCGTCGCGAGCCGCCTGTACGGCGCGCACTACACGCGGCGACGGCGGATTGGGCGACCTTATTAACGTATTATCCACATCACATGCCAAGAGTTTATACTTGCTCATTTCATCCTCCTCCAATGAAGTGTATCACCTGAACTTCGTCCTCATCGTCAACCGCGAAGGTGTCATACTCCTCACGCGGTACGTTATGCCCGTTCACCACCACCATAATCTCGTGCAGGGTGAAGTTGCATACCTCCAAAACGCGCCGCACCGTCATGCCCGATTCCCATTCGATTTTATCTCTATGATTGATAGTTATCACCGTTTTACTTTACTCCTCTCACTGAACCGGCACCTACCCCGCGATAGGACATTCTCATTGTCGCGTATTTGTCGCGCACTACGCGAATTAGTCATTGTAAGCGCACCCTTTACGGGTGCGATTGGCGCAGGTGTAAAGCCTGCGCCTACTTTGAAAAAGCCTTACCCCGCGACCTGACGGAAAACGCGCAGATAATTTCCTCCAAGAATCTTAGCCACATCTTCATGGCTATATCCCCGCGCCACCAACCCCGAGGTCAGCTTCGGCAGCCGCGTGACATCCTCTAATCCCGGCAATACTCCCCCGAAGCCATCAAAATCGGAGCCAAGCCCCACATGCTCCACGCCCATCACTTTGACCATGTGATCTATGTGGTCTAAAACGCGCGCCAATGCCGCGCCTTCGCCGTTATCAGCTAAAAAATTGGGCACGAAGGTTATCGCGCCCAGCCCGCCAGTAGCCGCGACGCCCTCTAACTGCTCGTCGGTCAGGTTGCGCGGGTGGTCACAAAGGGCGCGAGCGCAAGTATGCGAATTGACCACCGGGGCGTCGCTCAGTTTCAGGACATCGCGCACTCCCGCCGGGGCTAAGTGCGCGATATCCAGAATTATCCCCAAGCGGTTCGCCTCACACACTAACTTCACGCCGAACTCGGTCAAGCCGCCGCCCGTGCGCGTCTCGCCCACCCCATCAGCCGCCTGATTGCGGTGATTCCAGGTCAACCCTAGTGCGCGAACACCCAAACGGTAAAAAACGCGCAGAATCGCCAAATCCCCCTCCAACGCCTCCGCGCCCTCCAGACTGAGCACCCCCACGACTTTGCCCTTAGCTTTGGCGCGCTCCACCTCCGCCGCGGTGGTGGCAAGTGATAGCCCGTTAAGGCTATCGTCCACCGCGCCGTAAAAGGCATCTATCAACCGCAACGCCTCGTTAGTGGCATCGGCAGGCAAAAACTGGTCGCGCACGAAGCAGGCGAATATCTGCGCGGTCACGCCCCCCTCCAGCAAGCGCGGTAGGTCAATATGCCGTGATTCTGTCAGTTCGCCTTCGGGGTCTGGTTCGTGACGTTCCGTGAATTTACGCTCGCCTTCGCGCAGGTCTATTAACGTGTCACAATGTCCATCAAAAATAATGCTGCTGTCGTGTAGTCTCTTGGTTTCCGAGTCGAGATTAATTGTCACTTAATATTTCCTCCATAATCATTGTAGGTCTATTTTCAGACAAGACGCGCCGCGCCTTTCAAGCAACCATTATAACGCGTTTGAATAGTAAAGCCAAGTATGGTGATGACAGTTGGTGCATTATCTCTCCTTTTGTGTTATAATGGGCGCATGATTGAAGCTGAGTTAATAGAAAAGTTACGCGATTTCGCGAATACATCGAAGCGGCTGACGGTTCTGACCGGCGCGGGAATCTCCGTCGAGAGCGGACTTCCCACCTTTCGGGGACCGAAAGGTTATTGGACGGTGGAGTCAAAGGAGTACCACTCTCAAGAGATGGCGACGAACGCGATGTTTCAACGCCAGCCCAACGAGGTTTGGAAGTGGTATCTGTATCGGCGCGGCATATACCACGCGGCGCAGCCGAACGCGGGACATACGGCGATAGCGGAGTTGGAAGAGAGATTCGGGGATAGATTTACGCTGATAACCCAAAATGTGGATGGCTTGCACCTGCGCGCGGGGAACAGCCCTAAACGTACCTATCAAATTCACGGCAACATTGATTATATGCGCTGTGCGCGCGAATGTTCCGCCGCGATTTATCCTATCCCTACGGAGATTTCTGCCAAAGACAAAGGTGAAGATTTATCCGTCGAAGAGCAACAGTTGCTACGTTGCCCCAAATGCGGCGGCAGAACGCGCCCCCATGTGCTGTGGTTCGATGAAATCTACAACGAAGAACATTATCGCTTTGAAAGTTCCCTACGCGCCGCGGCGCAGACCGAACTATTGATAGTCGTGGGCACATCTGGCGCGACGAATCTGCCGAATCAGGTAGTGGCGCGAGTGGTACAGCGCAAGGGTTTGATTATCGATGTCAACCCGGAGAAAAATGTCTTCTCTCAGACCGCGTTGCTCACGGGGGGCTATTTTTTGCAACAACCCGCCGGCACCGCGCTGCCTGAATTGGTAAAAATTATTGGAGAGTAGTACTACGTATCGTTCAGACTTCCGAAGTTTTCCGAAACTTCGGAAGTCTCACCTGGTCTATCGCTTACCAATTAACCGCAACCTCGAAAATAGGCGCAATGGGGATTGCGCCTATTTTCGGAGTAGCTAGAACACTAATTCAGTGTCCCATATCTTTTATTCTACCACCAACTCAATCGAGGAAACCATGCTATCATAATTCCACCCGGACGCGTATATCTGGATTGAAGTTATGTAAATAGGTGGGGGGTAAATATCCTCTAAGATGTCCACCTCGTAGGGAAGCCACACATGGCTGGTGATACGTTCCCCGTTCTGCGTGGGGTTATTGTTGAGATTTTGAATGTAGAAACCGCGATACCAATGTCGCGGCGTCTCGCTGTAAGGGTCGCGGTAATTAAGTTTCACAATCAGCGGATACTCTGAACTCTGGTATCCCCCGCCCGACAAGCTCTGCTCCATAATCTGTACGTCCAGCGACAGCTTGCCATACACGAAATCGGTGAGGTCGCGGTTAATCAACTGAGAGATACCGGTCGTGCAGTGATTCCCCGCCCCATCCGTCCGCGTGAACCGCGCCGCGGTGCGGTCTCCCACTACTTCCAGCTTCACCTCCCCATCAGCCGTGCCGCCATCACCCCCCTGATCATTGTACACGTCCCAGTCCTCTAAGCCATACTTGAAATCACCATTATTCACCAGATTACGCGCCGCGGGCAATGGTCCCACCAACGAACCATCCTCCTCAATGGTAGCGCGCTCCCCTTTGCTCAACTTGACCTCGTCGTTGTCGTCTCTAACTACCGCGATGCCGTTGTGGTTGATAATCTGAATGACTCCATCGTAAACCTCGACCGTATAACTCCCCTCCTCGAGCACGGTACTCGTCTGCTGTGCTTGTATTTCCGCATACCGCGCCGCGTCGGGCGAAGGGGCTACCCCGATACGGATACGTCCCTCTTCCAAGTGCAATATAAGCGTATTCGGCTTATTTCCCCAGCGAAATCGCGGCGCGCGAGATTCCCGTATCTCCACTCGCGTGCTCTCAAAAACCGTGATGGTGCTATCATCGAACAGCGTCAGAAACGCCTTAGAGTTGGGGTCGGTCATAATCACGCTCTCTTCCGGCACGTCATCTTTTATATCCCCCGCCTTTTTCGCGATATGGTCCGTCTCTTTGGGCGTATCCACGAGCACCGTGCCGCGCGTAGCTTCCATCATGGTCGGGCGCGGCGCGGTCGCGTTGGTGACGTACAGATAGATGCTCGTCGGCACCGCGGTGACGATGAGACAGAACACCAAAAACGAGGCTAATAACACTGTCCAAGCTAATTTCGCTCTATCCATAACAAATTCTCACTTCGCTACTCCGCGCTAAACAATCGGGGGCTATTTTACCACAACTGTTATAATTTTGCGAACTGCACCCGCCCGTCTTGCCCCTCTCCATGCAATGGAGAGGGGTTGGGGCATATGCGTCAACTTAATTTTAGGGCGATGTAATTTCAGGCGCGGCGGCGCGTTATCAGCTCGCTCCAAGCCCCCGTCTCGGGGGC
>CAZSIG010000330.1:0-4980 GCA_964606195.1 uncultured Anaerolineales bacterium | reverse complement strand
AAGATTTACGCAATTACGCGCTAAATGTTCACCGCAGAGGCGCGGAGAGCGCAGAGATTAAGATGAATGACCCCTATTGACCTTGAGTGTCTAACCATTATGTACAGACTATATGGAACAACTTTAATTGCGCTCTAAGCCCCCGTCCCGGGGGCGGCGGGGGCAAAAGCGTCGCCCTATTCCTAAACGCCCCCGGGGACGGGGGCTAGGAGCATTTTAGCGCGTATCCGCATCCCATCTTCATAGGGCGCACATAATACTTAGATACTCAGGGCCTATTGACCAGTAGTGAACGCGGTCAACGTAAGGAGAACTCCGTGGTCTCTGCGTCTCTGCGGTAGAATAAAACTTTCTGCGTAAGTTCTACTGAATTTGCATAATCCCTATAAAATTCAATCGCCGATTTGCACCGCGCCGAGATGAATGGTGTCGCCATACTCCGCGCCATCCACGGCAGCGACGGGGAGATTCTCGCCGGTTTGCCAGGAATAGACGCGCGCGATGAGTTGGTATTCTCCCACCGGCAGGTCTTCTGGAATCGACACCGCGCGGTAATCGGTGATAACCTCCGTGGGCTGCCACGTAGTAGTGGGGCGCGTCCCATCGACAGGATAACCATCGTGTTGGGCGACCATGTTCCAATCCATGTCGAGCAATTGCACGGAAATAGAATAATCTTCGGGCAAAGGCGCGGTGGCGTGCCAGATGAATGTCGTGTAAATGTGGGAGCGATGATGATCGACCGCGGCGGCTTCTAAGGTGATATGTTCGCCGATTCGAAGGTTCGCGGCGCGAGTGTTGTTTTCATTCGGAGTTGGCAGTGAATAATAAACCGTATAATCGGCGAAAACCTTTTCCGCATAATAGCGGTCGCGCATGAACTCGAACAGATGCGCGGGGTTCCAACTGTGGGAGCGATGAATGATGTATTTGGGCGGTTGCGTGGAAAAAGCGTTCAGCGTGCTCTCCTCAATCCGCAAGATATCCAGCCATAGTTCAGTGTGATACAGCCAAAAGAAATAGGGCGTCGGCGCGGCGCGATTCGCCAAAAAGTAGATGATGGGCTGCCCGCCAAGAATGAATATCTTGTCCTGCGCGGTGGTGTCGGCGGTTATGTAATTCGCGACGCGGTAGTGAACGTCATTCTCGTGCATCCGATAATTCACCATGAACGCTTTTACGTTGCGCGGTACATCGCTGATAACCAGTGCGACGATGATGGCCGCGGGAATAATTACGTTGAGGTATTTCTCGTCTATCTTGAGCAGCGATAACGCGAGACCGATTGAGAGCGCGAAGGGGAACCCCATTTGCAGATAGTAGTGCGGAAACATATTGCGTCCCCAATAGACCCCCACTAAAGAGAGCAGGGTTATGCTCAAAATAAAGTAAAATGCGCGGCGGTCGGTATCGCGGTATCTATGTCTAAATGCGATAAGCAGTACGAGGCTGA
This sequence comes from uncultured Anaerolineales bacterium, assembly GCA_964606195.1. Taxonomy (GTDB): domain Bacteria; phylum Chloroflexota; class Anaerolineae; order CAZSIG01; family CAZSIG01; genus CAZSIG01. The sequence continues at coordinate 3,527 of CAZSIG010000330.1, read as the reverse complement.
TTATCAGACTGATACATGCCAAAATAGTAATCACATCAGATTTCACCGCGCTCTCCAAGAACAGAAGCAGGTTCACGAAACCGCGTTGGGGGGAGATCGTGCTCACGTAGGCACGATTAAACTCGTAGAACGCGCGATAAAACTCACCGACAGTACCGCGCACCGCGAAATACGCCAAAGTGACGCCGAAAACCATCGCGCCGCCCGCGGTGTACCAGAGTAATTTAGTGATAAGTGCACGCCAATCGCGCCGCTGCCTGATTTCGGTGAATAAGAGCGCGGCTGGCACAATCGCGACGGTGAAGAGGGCAGACGGCTTGACTAACACCGCCATTGCGGAGAAAACGCCGCCGATAAAGAGCGCGGTGTTATGAGATGCGCGGCGCGAATGGCTTGTAGGGCGGCTTTCCATAGCCGCCATTACCTCACTCGCGGTGGAAGCGGTAGGTATGGAAACCTGCCCTACCTTATGAATTCCTAACGAGGCGAGATGGAGCAAGTAATTTGTAGGGCGGCTTTCTATAGCCGCCATTTCCTCGCGCGCGGTGGAAGCGGCAGGTATGGAAACCTGCCCTACCTTATGAATTCCTAACGAGGCGAGATGGAGCAAGTAATTTGTAGGGCGGCTTTCTATAGCCGCCATTTCCTCGCGCGCGGTGGAAGCGGCAGGTATGGAAACCTGCCCTACCTTATGAATTCCTAACGAGACGAAGCAGTACACCGCGATGAGCGCGGGCAGCATCATCAATAGCTCCCCATTTGACGCCAACCCGTCGAAGTTTTGAAAGAAGATGCCGTAAATCAGAGGGGGAATTAAACTGATCTTCGTCGCGAATACTCTGGTCGATATCAGATATACGAAGAGCATCGCGGCGATCAGGTAAAGTGTGGTAAACAGACGCAGCGCGACAATGTTGTTGCCAAAGAGTTTTATCACAGGGACAAAGAGGAAATAGAGCAGCGGGCCCTTGTGATCCCAGACGGTTTGGTATAGTTCGCCACCGCGCGCTATATCCTGCGCGACGACGAAGTAGACCGATTCGTCCCAATCCAGCACCACCTGCGTGCTCGCGGGCAGGCGCATGATGAAAATGAGGACAAAAACTAAAAACAGCCAGAGGATATCGCGTTTTGTGATACAGGACTTACGCAAATTCACAATAATTTCACCGCAGAGAGCGCCGAGGACGCGGAGTTTTCTCAAGGGAATAATTTTGCAACCAGCATACGCGATCATATACAATCATTGAAAGTCATATTTTTTATACGACAAGAGTTATATCAAAAACACTGCGCTCTCCGCGTGCTCTGCGGTAAAAATGTACCGAAGCTACGTAAGCCCTATGATATTGGAAACGACCTCACCCCACCTCATTATGCCCCAAAATCGCCTCGCAATCATCCTCGATCTCCAACGCGCCGTTGTCGTTGTCTATCAGACGATTCTTCGCAATGCGCGGCGCGGCGCGGTCGTGAACGTAGATGCCCGATCCCTTGTGTCCCTCGATGTGATTGCGGATGATGATCGGCATCGCGCCCTCGCGCACCTCGATACCCGCGCCGCGCGTGTTCACGTTGCCGTTATTACGAATGATATTCCCCTCAATGCGCGGGTTCGCCCCCTTGCTCACCAGAATCCCGCTGCTGCCGTTGTCTTCTATCGTGTTGCCAATTATCGTCGGCGCGGCGTTGCCCCGTATCTGCATACCGGAGATGCTGAGCGGTATTCCGTTGTGGCGAATCGTGTTCCCCTCAATTCGCCCCTGCGCGTTATCCCAATACAAAATCGACGTGCCGTGACTCCATTCTATCGTGTTATTGATCAAATCGAGGGTCGAATTCTCCGTTTCAATACAAGCGCCTTTGTTTTCATAGTTGTTATGCCGAATTAGATTGTTCTCCGCGCGCGCCTGCGCGTCGTCATAGACGAGCAGCGCCCCGACGTTATGCTCTATCACGTTGTTCATTATCTCCGCGCGCGATTGTTTCTTGACGATGACGCCGTGCCATTCTCGTCCCGTCCCATTATGCCGAATCGTGTTCCCCGCGATGCGCGCCTCCGAAGTGGTGTGAACGTTGACGCCCAAGCCGTTTTTCTCCATCAGATTATTGACGATCTCCGCCCGCGACTTATCCCTGACCTCCATCGCCGCTAGCTTATTGCCGCGTATGGTATTATTCTCCGCGTACAAATCGACCTCGTCACGGACGAATACACCGGTTTCGGCGCAATTCTCAACCACATTTTGTATCAATCGCGGCGCGGCGTGGTCGGCTACTTCCATCCCCGACCACCCCTCACTGCTCACGACACAGCGCGCCACCGTGACGTTCGTCTTTGCCAGCAGCATCGCGGGAGCCTTTACCTCTCCTACATGTCTGATGGTCAGCCCCTCGATTCTGCCGTGCTGCACGTTCTGCACTATGACCGCCGCCGCCTTTCCCGCGTATTCTAGTATCGTCGTCTCCGCGCCCGCACCGATTACCTGCGTCCCCTCACGCATGACCACCACCTCGTGGTATTCGCCCGCCGCGACCTTTATCGTATCACCGGGGCGCGCCGCCATCATCGCGGCGTAGATGGCTTTATATTTCCCCGTCTCGCCCACCGTCAGTACGCGCCGTTCAGCGGGATATTGCAGCGCGTGATGCAGATCGCGCGCCGTCGCGTAGCGCTCTTCGGGGCGCGCCGCCATCGCCTTGAGTATCACCTGTTCCAGCGCGGTGCTGAGCTGCGGACGAAGAAGCCGCGGCGCCCGCGGTGCGCTGTTGATCAAATCGAGCGCGGCGGGTGGCAGTTGCCCCGTGAGGAGCTGATACATCGTCACACCCACCGCGTAGATGTCGCTGCGCTCGTCGGTGCCGCGCCCGTACTGCTCCGGCGGGGAGTAGGGGGGCGAGACCGCCCGCGCCGCGTGGGTGGTTTTGCCCCCTGCGCTAAACTCTTTAGCGATGCCCAAGTCGATCACCTTGATATTGCCGTCGGCGCAGAGCTTGATGTTGCTCGGCTTGATGTCGCGGTGGATGATCGGCGCGGGCTGGCTGGTCTGCGAATTGACCCAGTTGTGCATATATTCCAGCACCTCGCAAACCTGCATCATCCACTTCGTCACTTCGTCCTCGTCCAATCCTTGCGGAGACCGCGCCAGCAGTTCCAGCAAGTCCTTACCCTCGACATATTCCATCACCAGAAACATCTCGCCCGACGGCACGCTGAAAAAGTCGGACACTTTCACCAGATGGGGGTAGTCGAGCTGCGCCAGCAACCGCGCCTCCAACTCGAATTGGCGGCGAAAATCGGGGCTGGTATCGAACGCTTCCTTTATCGCGCATCTTTTACCCATCAACCGCGTATCCTCCGCGAGATATACCGCGCCGAAGCCGCCGATGCCGAGCAGACTGTCGATTTTATAACGATTCACCAGCACCGTGCCGGCGATGATGGCGCGATTAGCGGCGCGCGGCAGCGGCTGCGTCGGCAGCGGGCTGCCGCACTGCGCGCAAAACCGCGCACTATCGCGATTATC
>CAZSIG010000329.1:0-4990 GCA_964606195.1 uncultured Anaerolineales bacterium | reverse complement strand
GCGCGAAGTGATGAAGTGGCTGGCTACCGCCGAGTCGACCAAGGGGTGGCTCGAAGCGGGCGGCTTCGTCTCCCCGCACAAGGGCGCGAAATTGGATTGGTATCCGACGGCGACCGATCGCGGCTATGCGGAGATTTTGCAGAATGCGACAACCTTCCGCTTCGATGGGTCAGACTTGATGCCCGGCGCGGTTGGCGCGGGGAGTTTCTGGACTGGCATGGTCGATTACGTGAGCGGCGTTGATTTGGAGACCGTCCTCGCGGACATCGACGCCAGTTGGCCAGAAGAAGAGTAGCGCGTTAGTTATCAGTAAATAGCTGGAAAGCAGGGTGATGCTCACTCAGGATTGCCCTGCTTTCCCAAAAGAGAAAGGAGAAACACAAATGCAGCGCTTTGAAGATTATGAAGCCCCCGCCGGGTTTTTGAACCAACTTTATTATATCATCGGACGGGTGCTCGTATCATTGCTTGTACCGATATTGACCTTTATCGTCATGTGGCGTGTCTTTATTTTCCTGCGCGACGGTAATGCCCCGAAGCTGGTTATCGTGATTGTCGCGATTATTTGGGGCGTTGGGGGTGTCGCGCTTTTGTATGTCCTCTCTAACTGGCTGGTAGAGCAGTTTCCGGGAGCGTGGATGGCGGTATTACAACCTTACGTCTTCGTCGGTCCCGCGTTAGCGATCTTGATCTGGTATCTCGCCTTACCCACTTTGCGAACTTTCTATATCAGTTTCTTTAGCGCGAAAACGGAAAAATTTGTGGGATTGAACAACTACGTGTTCGCGCTCACTGATAAGTTCATGCGCGAGTCTTTCCGCAATAACCTGCTCTGGCTAGTATTGGGCACCGGGTTAAGCGTCGGTTTTGGCTTACTCATCGCGATTTTGGCTGACCGGTCGAAGATCGAGACAATCGCTAAGTCGTTGATATTCTTACCGATGGCTATTTCTATGGTCGGCGCGGGCGTCATCTGGCGGTTCATTTATTTCTATAAGCCCCCATCACAAGATCAAATCGGGTTGTTAAACGCGATAGCTGTGGCTATGGGGGCGGATCCGATCGCCTGGCTCACTGTGCGGCCGTGGAATAACCTGTTTCTAATTGCCATCATGGTATGGTTACAAACCGGCTACGCGATGGTCTTGTTATCCGCCGCGCTCAAAGGGGTACCGGCTGAACTGCTGGAAGCTGGACGGATTGATGGTGCCAGCGAGATTCAGATTTTCTTCAACATCATCATCCCCTACATCAGAGGAACAATCGTAACCGTATCTACTACTATCATCATCTTCACCCTCAAGATATTCGACATCGTCTTTGTCATGACTAATGGTAATTACGGAACGGAGGTAATCGCGAGCCAGTTCTACAAACAGATGTTCAAGTTCCAGCATTTCGGACATGGAGGCGCCATCGCGATCGTCTTGCTCATCGCGGTTATTCCGGTCATGTATTACAATTTAAGTCAGTTTGGGGAACAGGAGGCTTTCTAAATTATGAAACGGAAACAAGTTATATCCGATGTTATTGTGAACGGGCTGCTCATCCTTATCTGCATCATCTGGACCATTCCGACCTTCGGCTTGCTGGTTTCGTCATTTCGCGACCGCACCGATGTCCAAAACACCGGATGGTGGACAGTAATTCGCGATCCCGCTGGCTTGACTTTCAATAACTATCGCCAAGTACTCGCGGGTAAGGATTACACTTACATCACCAAGTCAGGGGAAGAGATCACCGAGCGCGGCGATAATCTGACGACCGCGTTTCTCAACAGTATCGCCATCACTGTACCCGCTACGGTGATTCCAATCTTGATTGCCGCGTTTGCGGCATACGGCTTCTCGTGGATGAGTTTTCCGGGACGCCGTCCGTTGTTTATTATGATTGTGGGATTACTAGTCGTGCCCTTGCAAATCGCCCTCATCCCTATCCTACGCGACTACACGAAACTAGACCTGAACGGCACATTCCTCGCGGTCTGGCTGGCACATACCGGCTTCGGGTTGCCCTTGGCGACTTACTTACTATTCAACTACATTAGTCAGCTACCGCGTGACATTATGGAATCCGCGTTCATAGATGGCGCGTCGCACTTCACCATCTTCTACCGCCTGATACTGCCCCTCTCGACTCCCGCGCTGGCGTCGTTCGCCATCTTCCAATTCCTGTGGGTCTGGAACGATCTGCTGGTGGCATTGGTATTCATCGGCAGTAAACCGGAGGTCGCGGTGCTGACGCAGCGGTTGCAAGAGATGGTCGGCTCACGCGGGCACGACTGGCACTTGCTGACCGCGGGCGCGTTCGTGACGATGGTCTTACCGCTCGTCGTCTTCTTCTCGCTCCAGCGTTATTTCGTGCGCGGTCTATTGGCTGGCTCCGTGAAGGGATAGACTTACGTTACGCGTTAAATTTTCACCGCAGAGGGCGCGGAGAGCGCAGAGATTAAGATTGACTCCTACAACGGGAGAGAACTTCGCGTTCTCTGCGTCTCTGCGGTAAAACAAAACTCTTTGCGTGAGAACTGTCCTACTGTAAATAGAAAGAGCAATCAGCTTTCAGCATTTTAGCGCGTCAGCAAAAATCGCTTGCTGACCGCTGATAGCTGAAAGCTGATAACTTTAAGAGAAAATGTCAAATCAAACACAATGTCAAATCGTAAAAGATGCCACGCGGGAACTAGTCCGTTGGGCTAAACGGGTTCGGGCTGAGGCAAATACCCCGTTCGAAGCCGCGCAACAAGTCGTCACCCGATTGGGCGCGCACTATCGCGATGGATACGCTGAAATCGGTTTCTGGACGCCGGAGTTGATAGACCAGAACGTTCCAGTTGATCGCGCCCTTCTGGAAGTCCTCACACCGCTAGAAGAAATCGATTTTCGAGCAGACCAACAGGAGATTTGCTTCCGCCGCGAGCGGCTGCGTTTAGAACAAGATGAAGAATACCTATGGGGCGTGGTTGATGGAATGCGCCCCGGCAGTCGCGACTGCGTAGGCGCGTTCTATTGGGTTACTTATCAAGATGACAAAGGCGCGTGGCATAATATTACTGACTACTTAGCTTACTCAGTGCCCTTTGGCGCGTTCGCGCCCGCCGAGTTCTATGACATGGAACGGCTACAAAAAGAACGCCCCGACCGCGCCCATTTTTCGCGACTCGACGTTGCGCCCGACCCCGATGGCGTTCCCCGCGTACAAGCCCCCCTCAACATTCTCCAAATACATGTGGGCACCGCGTCGGCGGAGGGGACGCTGGCGGGACTGACGCGCATATACAACACCATCGCGCGCAAAATTCGCGCCGGTGAGCCGCTGACTCCTGCGGAGGAGAATTACGTCGGTTACGACGCGATACAGTTGATGCCCATCGCACCGACGATTGAGTACGAGGCGGGACCGCGGTTCTGGCAACAGACTGGAGATGATGCCACCTCTGATACCATCACTGTCACCCTGCGCCGCCCCGACATGACCAACTGGGGCTATGACATTCTGCTCTCCGCGATGTCAGCGGTCAATCCGGTGATGTTGGGCAGCAGCCGCCCCGATGAAATGGCTGACTTCATCGCCGCGCTGCACAATTTTCCGAATAAGCCGATTAAAGCGATGTTCGATATCGTTTACGGACATATCGACAATCAAGCGTTGCCGCTGCTCAACCGTCATTTCTTCGCGGGCGCGAATATGTACGGTCAGAACGTCAATTTACTGCATCCGCTGGTGCGCGCTCTACTCATCGAAATGCAGCGCCGCAAACATAACTATGGCGTGGACGGTATCCGAGTGGACGGCGCGCAGGATTTCAAGAATTGGGACGCGGAGACCGACACGATGTGGCACGACGATGACTATCTGCGCCTGATGAACGATGTCGTGCAAGAGGTCGCGGGACAATGCTACCGTCCCTGGATGATTTTCGAGGATGGGCGGCCCTGGCCCCGCGACGATTGGGAACTAGCCTCGACCTACCGCGTAGTGACCGAACAGATGCCCAACGTTTGGCAATGGGGACCGCTCACCTTCGCGCACAACACGCCGTTCCTCTTTACTTTCTGGATTAGCAAATGGTGGCGCATCAGGGAGATGGCAGAGGTGGGCAGCCATTGGATTACCGGCTGTGCCAACCATGACACGCTGCGGCGCGGTACTCAGGTGGACGTAAAAGCGCGTATCAATACCTATCTGGGCGATTCGCTGTTCGAGATATTCCAGAAGGCTTACGATAACCCCGCGGCGAAGCTCTTCGATTACGCCTTCATGCCCGGCATTCCGATGGATTTCATAAACGCCTCGATGCGCGGTCCCTGGGGCTTCATTCGCAATACTGACGACCGCTACAGCGTCAAAGTTGTATCGGAGGAGGCGCGGTTTTTGCATTGGGCGATGGACGAGGCGCGATTCGCTATGGAGGAGACATTCTCGCGCCTGAAGACGTTGGGGTTTACCGATTTAGAGGAACTGCGCCGTTTCATGCACACTCTCGACCATGTAGTACAAGCGACGGAATACGACCTGAACGCGATAGTGCTGCTATTACAAAACGCGACGCCGCCGTTGGCGGGTGGTCCCTTCTCGATTTCGCGTTTGAAGACTATCGCGAGAGCGTGGATGGATGATGTACACGAATATTGTAATGTGTCCCACTACGCCGACGAACTTGACCCCGAACGCACACGCTTTAACCTGACCGTGCGCGAATTTCGGCGGGCGCGCCCCTGGCTGATGAACGACTTACGCCCCGATGAGCATTTGGCTTATCAACACCCCACAAACGGCACGGTGCTATTCTACGGACTGCGCCGCGCGCCGCATGATAGCGAACAGATACTATTCGTCGCCAATATGGAAGGCGCGCCGCGTTCTGTCATTCCGCTCAATTTATCATTGCCCGACCTACCGCGAGATGGCTGGCGACTCGCGCTAGCAACTCCCGATTTGGACGCGGTGAGAGTTGAGCAGGAGGTGGAATTGCATGATAGTCAGGGGG
>CAZSIG010000328.1:0-4991 GCA_964606195.1 uncultured Anaerolineales bacterium | reverse complement strand
CTATCTGCGGGTAATACATCATCGCGTAGACATCGCGCCGCGCCAGATATTCGCGATAAGAGAAATCCACGAACTCCGGCGGCGCGTCTAGTGCTCCGCTGATCTGCACCGCGTCGCCGTATTTATAACCTTGATACAAGCTCGTTTGGACGCGTACCAAGCCGCGATTTATGTCATAAGTTTCATCGCCAATGCCCAAACGGCGCGGCTTGACGTACAAAACGGTCTGTTTATCGCGGTCTTCAGGGGGCTGGACAATTACACCTTCGAGGAATACTTCGCGATTGCAGTGGTAACCGCTGAATTTGGGGGAGTGGTAATCGGGGAGATGCGCGGTGTAGCGCCACGCCCCGAGTAGGGCGAACACTGCACACCAAGCAGCGCGACGTTTTTGTGCATCGTCGCGCCAGAGGAGCGCGGCTATCAGTGATATACTGAGCGTGCTCGAATATATCACCCAGGGCTCAATTTCAACTGTGCCGCTGACCGCGCCGCTTTCATATGCGGTGAGTACGATACCCGCGAGCCAGGCGATGGAGAGGTAAAGTAGAGTCATAAAAATAACCGATCAGGTAAGTGTATTAGGACTTACATAAAACCACACTATAACTCACCGCAGAGGACGCTGAGGGCGCGGAGAAAAGCAAGAAGAGAAGGTTTTCGCGTTCATAGTCCCTCATCAACATTCATTAGAATTCGTTTTCACTATGCAGATAGACCACTACTTTCAAGCCTCAGCGTTCTCCGCGTGCTCAGCGGTAAAATTATTGTCCTATTAAGGCTAGATTGTAGCATACCCGCGCGGGTTTGTCAATGGAAAGTGTGAGCGATTTGAAAGCTTAGAAGAATTGCGCTATAATAGGTTTAGTAAAAATTTGACTAGTTACCTGACAGTTTGCTGTCTCGCGCCGCGCCCCCCCGTGAGTGAACTCACGGTTGCTATGAGAAACGCGCTGAAGCGCGTTATGCTGAACATGCTTCAGCATGTTTCCCGTAGCCGCGCCGAGTTCACTCGGCGGCAGCGGCGCGGGCTGAAATGGTAATTTGAAAGTGTCAGGTAGCTAGAAAATTTGACTCTTTTTTTGTTTGTAGAAGGAGGGGAAAAACGATGACGGAGAATAATGTTCAGGAGCTACGACAAGAGATCGAGCAACTTCGAGCGGAGAATGAAAACCTACATGACCGCGTCGCGGCGTTGATGGTCGTACAGCGAATGGCGCGCCGCGTTAGTTCTGAATTGGAACTGAAACCGCTGCTTAATAAAATCTTGGAATCGGCTATCGAGGTGATGAATGCTACCACCGGTTCGTTATTGCTTTATGATCCCGCGAGTGAAGAATTGGTATTTGAGGTGGTCGCCAGCGCGGAGGAAAAGAAGCTACTCCATAAACGGATGCCTAAAGACAAGGGGATCGCCGGGTGGGTTTTTACGAATGGAGAACCGTTAATTGTGGGTGATGTGAAGCAGGATAGCCGTTTTTACAAGCACATAGACGAAGCCTCGGGATTCCAAACTACCTCGCTTATTTGTGTGCCTCTGGTTAGACGGGGACAGAAGCTTGGAGTTTTGGAAGTGTTGAATAAACGCTCCGGTGAGAATTTCGATGATGAGGATGTTGGAATATTGAGTGCGTTAGCCGCGCAGTCGGCTACAGCCATCGAGAATGCGCGACTTTATGAGGGTTTGCGAGAGGAAAAAGAGCGGTTTATTGTCACCGAACAGCAGTTACGAGAGAGATTAGCTCGCGCCATACATGACGGTCCCGCGCAGTCCTTCTCGGCGCTAGACATGAACGTCGCGTTTGTGCAGAAGTTGTTGCGCAAAGATCCGCGGCGCGTGGAGGAGGAGCTACAGAACATACGCGAATTAGCCGCCGCGGGGGTACAGCAATTTCGTACTCTGATTTTCGAACTGCGCCCGATGGTCTTGGAAGCGCAAGGGGTGGTTCCTGCACTGATGACATATGCGCAGAGATTGCAGCATGAAGTAGATTCAGAAATTCATGTATCAGAGCAAGGCGAAAGCCGCAGGCTGCCCGCGCGGACCGAGACGTTGGTTTTCTCCACTATTCAGGAAGTGCTGAGTAACGCCTGTAAATATTCCGAAGCTAACAATGTTTGGGTGGACATCGCGACTAGTTCTGAGCTTATGGTCATCACGGTGCGTGATGATGGGCGCGGGCAGGAGCCGACTCAGGCTGATGAGATGATAGAGAGTCGCAAGGATAGTCCTGGATTGCTGACGATTCAAGAGCGCGCCGCGTTGATAGGAGCTGAGATCAAGGTCGAAGCGGTTCCTGATCAGGGGACTATTATTCGGTTGGAGATACCGCTGAGCGCATAACATCCGCCTGTCAGATCATTTCAGCATTTCGTCAGCAGTTCTTGGAGCAGTTTTTTCAGTGGGATTATGAACGATTTTCGCGAAGTCCTCAGTTCTTTGCAAGCGGGGATGGTTGGCGTTATTGGTGCGCCCTTCGATGAAAATTCCTCTTTCATGCGCGGCGCGGCGTTGGCACCGCAACATATTCGCGAAGCGCTGTATTGTGATTCGGCTAACCTCTGTGTGGAGAACGGCGTTGATCTTGGCGCGGAGCCTCGCTTCAAAGTTCTTGGCGATCTTGAATTGACCACTGCTTCCGCCGCGCTCACGCGAATTACAGAAACGGTCGCAGACCTGCTGGCTCGCGGTGTGAAAGTCCTCACCCTCGGGGGCGACCACGCGATTACTTACCCCATTTTGAGAGCATACGGAACTAAGTACGAAAAATTGAATATTCTGCAATTCGACGCGCATTCGGATACATATGATGAGTTCGCGAATAATCGGCATTCTCATGCCTGCCCCTTTGCGCGCATTATGGAGGAGAAACTGGCGGCGCGGTTGGTGCAAGTAGGAATTCGGACTTTGGTTCCACACCAGCGTGCTCAAATCGCGCGTTTTGGCATTGAGGTTATCGAGATGCGCGATTGGCATTCGGAGATGAAATTAGAGTTTGTTGGTCCGGTGTACATTTCGTTGGACATGGACGTGCTTGACCCCGCGTTCGCTCCCGGCGTCTCGCATCACGAGCCGGGCGGCTTATCAACTCGCGAGGTGTTACGCTTGATTCAATCGCTCCGCGCCCCGATTGTCGGCGCGGATATCGTCGAGGTTAATCCTACGCGCGACGCGATGGGAATTACCGCGATGGTCGCGGCTAAGTTTCTAAAAGAGATCGCCGCGATCATGCTGACTAGAATTGTTCCCTAATAAGCCGGATAAGAAATAGGACGCGGATTTTCGCGGATTCACGCGGATAAAGAGGGCAAATCCTGAAAATCCGCGTGAATTCGCGTCCTGTAAAACCTTTAGGATGTCCAAAATTTTATTTAGGAACAAGTCTACTGACTAAATTTGCACGAAATAAAAAATTAGGGAGAATTTGAATAATGGCAGAAGAAAAGGTATATTTGGAATTGTCGGAGGAAAACGGCGTATCTCACAAGTTTTACGAGGTGACGGTTGACGATACTGAGGTTAAAATTCGGTACGGGCGCATCGGCACGCGGGGACGCACGCAAACTAAGACGTATTCCACCGCAGAGCAAGCGAAAATCGAAGCGGAGAAAAAGATCAAGGGCAAGATACGCAAGGGATACGAGCACGCGGTGATGGGAGTGCGTAAGAAGCGGCCTATAACGCGGCGTCCCACCGCCAGCAGAAAATCTACCGCGAAACAAGCGCCGATACTATGGAAATTCGCGTCGGGGCGCGCCGCGTTCGGTATTTTCATCGACGCTGATCGCTGTTGGGTCGGCAATCAAAATGGTAAGGTCTTCGCCTTAAGCCATCACGGAGAGGTGTTGTTTCAATTTCAACTCTCTGAGGGAGTGAAGTGTCTCGTGGTTGACGATGTGTGGATCTACGCGGGATGTGATGATGGTAACGTCTACGACCTCAGCGGCAAGCTGCCCCGCGCCGTCTACGAGATCGCCGAAGATGTGGATATTTACTGGCTCGATATTTGGGATGGTATACTTGGCGTATCCGATGCTGATGGAGGGATCACAGCTATCAGTCCGGAGGAGGAGTTGATGTGGGCGCGCAAAAGCGCGGGAAAACATGGCTGGATGGTTCGTTGTGATCCGAGTGGAGTATATCACGGGCATAGCGGCGGAGTGACGATGTGTGATTTGGAAACGGGAGTTCCCGGTTGGCATCTGAACACAGATGGCGCGGTGCTATTCGGCTGGCAAATTGGGGATTACGTCTACGCGGGGACGGCGCACAATAAAGTACATTGTTTCACCAAACAGGGCGTGGAGGTCGGCGCGGCTTGTCGTTGTGATGCGCCGGTTTATTCCTGTGCCGCGACGGTGGATGGCGAATATGTCTTCGCGGGTGATAACAGTTCGTCGGTCTACTGCTTCGACCGCGCCGGGCAGCGACTTTGGAAACTGGCGACGGGGTGCGGCTCAGCTTTGTCGATGCAGTTTTTTAACGATTGTGTGTACATCGTGACTACCGATGGCGCGCTCGCCTGTATCGATGCCAGCGAGGAGGCGATTAAAGCCGCGCAGCAGGGGGAAGTACCAAAACCGGTTGACATTAAAGCTCCTGAAGGAGAAGCACCGCGCCCGACGACGGAACTTGAAACGACTTCGGACACGAGCGGCGGCGTAATTTTGCAGTGTATCAAAGAGGGAGGCAAGCTACGCGTGCGTGTCGTCTCTCCCGGTTACGACTCCAATTGGAATGTGCAATTTCCCCGAAATCTACGCACTGAAGGGGCGCGGTACGTGGTGGACGAAGTGCGCGAATCGGCGCGCGGCGGTTTCTATCGCGCTTATGGAGACATCAAGCGGTTGGTTTAAGAGAAAATCTGCCACTAATTTCACAAACTTTTACTAATTTTCTGCTTATTTGTGCTAATTAGTGCAATTAGTGGCAAAAAATAAACCGGGGGCAAACTGCCCTCGCGAGTTTCCAAACACAGAAATCGGGTTTT
>CAZSIG010000327.1:2939-4992 GCA_964606195.1 uncultured Anaerolineales bacterium | reverse complement strand
CGTAAGTCCTGTAACAGTTGCCCTCTGAGCCTCCTTCCGATATTCTACTTCAATCGCCCAACCTATACCCCCGCTTCGCCAACTCATACGCGGAAGCATAGATCATCTCCGCCGCGTCCGTCATATCCACGATACCGCGCGCCACCAACCCCGCGATCCAGTTCGCCTCTGCGCGCCGCCACAGATCATGCCGCGCCGGAATGGACGGGAAGGCGCGCGTATCATCATTGAACCCGACGGTGTTATATAGCCCCGCGGTCTCGACGGTCTGCTGGCGATAGCGCACCATACCATTCAGGCTGTCGTGAAACCACCAAGGCGGACCAAGCTTGACCGCCGGGTAATGCCCCGCCAGCGGCGCGAGTTCTCGCGCATAAGTCGTCTCATCCAACGTGAACAAAATCAGTGTCAATCGCGTATCGTTGCCGTATTTATTCAACAGCGGATATAGATTGCGCGTGAACTCTGAGCAGATCGGAATATCCGCGCCCTTATCGCGCCCGAAGCGCTCAAAGATGAGTTGGTTGTGATTGCGACGCGAACCGACATGCAGTTGCATCACCAAACCATCCTCGATACTCATGCGCGCGTTCTCCATCAACATATGACCGGTGAACCGCGTCGCGTCCTCAGCGGTTGCCTCATCGCGCAGTGCGCGCTGGAAAATCTCCTCCGCCTCGTGCGCCGAAAGCTCCTCGGTGTACGCGGTCAACGCCGCGTGATCGGTCGCCGTCGCCCCCATCCCCTTAAAATAGGCGCGGCGATTCTCCAATGCCCGAATGAAGGCGTGATAGCTGTTGACTTCGATACCTGACATCTCGCTCAACGCCGCGATATTCTCATGCCAGTTCTCCGTATCAATATTGACCACCGCGTCGGGGCGAAAGGTCGGCAACACGCGCCCGCCCCACCCCGATTCGCGAATAGCGCGATGCGCGTTCAAAGAATCGGTCGCGGCGTCGGTGGTGCATAATACCTCGATGTTAAACTGTTCGAACAGACGGCGCGGGCGAAACTCGGGTGCCGCCAGGCGCGCCGCGATTCGGTCGTAAATATCCTGCGCCGTCTCTCCGGTCAGTTTATGCTCAACGCCGAAGACATCACGCAGTTCGTGCGTCAGCCACATCCCCGTCGGCGTGCCGCGAAACAGGTAGAAATTATTCGCAAAAGTCTGCCATATCTTGCGATGATCGCGTTCCACCTCACCCCCGTCGCGGCGCGGTATGCCCAAATTCTCCAGAGGAATACCCTGTGAATACAACATTCTGAAAATGTAGTGGTCGGGAATGAGCAATAGTTCGGTCGGCGTGCCGAAAGAATAATCGGCGTCAGCGAACATGCGCGGGTCGACGTGCCCGTGTGGACAGATTAGCGGCAGATCGCGGACTTGGGCGTATAGCTCCTGCGCGATCTTTTTCTGCGCGGGATTGGGGTCAAAATAACGGTCTTCCGGTAGATGAATTTTAGGGTAATCTTTCATAAGAGTGAACCTCCTTAGACTTTACGCAGAAATGATTTTACCACAGAGATACAGAGAACGCGGAGTTGTATTGATGTTAATCATGTTCATTGGCAGTCAATAGACTTCGTTATTGTGCATCTGAGGATCGCAGATTAAATAACTTGCGCGGTTGGCGCAGGCGTAAAACCTGCGGCTACAATGTAGGCGCACCCTTTATGGGTGCGCTTAGGCAGTGTTGCGCAAATCCTATCTACAAAGTTGCGCCGCCTTCTAGCGATACGCCTGCGGTACATACTTCGCTAATTTCTGCTCCGCGAAAACGTGTTTCAGTCGCGCAAAACGCTGCCGCCCATCGACCAACGGAATCGTCAGCCAACTATCACCGATAAGTGGCCGCGCGTATTGTACGAATTCATCGGTCACATCCAAGCGATTCTGCGCGATCCATGTCGCGGGGAAACTGCGCTCCGAATTTGCGACCTGCTCCAATGGCACCTTATCATAACGCACATTGTAAATCAAACCCGGCTCGCGCAGGATAGTAGACATGTAACCGGAGCCTTCTGCCACTGCGATCTGCACCGCCTTTTG
>CAZSIG010000327.1:0-2839 GCA_964606195.1 uncultured Anaerolineales bacterium | reverse complement strand
AAGTTCTCCATGCTTAAGTTTGACTCCTTCATGGCGATCAGCAGCGGCATCTCGCGGTGCGGATCAGCCAGGCGCGCCGCAGCAGGAATGAAGCCGATCTTGCGCCCCATCGCCTGCATCACCAACACCGGGTCGGAAGGACAGGATCCCGCGTTCTCCTCATTGGCGTTCTGCACATTGAGCGCCCAATACCGCGCCACGCTGCCGTAGCCCGGCGTGTGATCAATCAATTTGAACTCCGCGTCGCCCACGTCGTTATCGATCGTCTTGGGCACGCCGACCGCGATCAAATCCAACCCGCGCTCCGCCGCGAACTGTGCGACCTTGTGCGCGGTGTCCATGCTGTCATTGCCACCATTGTACAAGAAATAGCCGACATTGTGCGCCTTGAACACCGCGATGACGCGCTCGAAATCCTCTTGTTGGTGTACCTTGAGTTTGTAGCGGCAGGTGCCGATGGCGCCCGCCGCAGGCGTGGAGCTTAACAGCGCGATCTCGTCATCTGCCTGTGCGGACATATCCAGCAATTCTTCTTTCAATATCCCTTCAATGCCATGATAACCCGCGTAGACGGTGTCGAACGCGTCGGGATAGGCGCGGCAAGTCTCGACCACGCCGCGCAGTGACGCGTTGATCACCGGGGTTGGTCCGCCGCTTTGGGCAACTATTACATTTTTAGCTCTGCTCATCTTTTTACACCTCCAGTATCTCTAAGTTGTGGTTAAAACGATCACTATTCAACCACAAAGGACACCAAGAACACTAAGGCGCCATTTGCTTTGTATGATAAATTTTGACCGCGGTTGGACACTGATGAACACAGTTTTTTGCTGATTTGGCTAATTCACAAAGAAATCAGTGTTCATCAGTAGGTATCAGTGTCCCACATTAAATAGCGCGGTGGCGGCTAGGAGAGTCGCCGTGCATAAACTTTTTCGGCATAGTTCCTATATCAAATTCCCCGGCGGTCTAGCCTCCGCCGCGCTCTCCTCGAACCAAGCCGCGAACGCGGCGGCGCGCTCTCGCGCCGTCGGTGTGACGCTGGCGCCGCCCTGCGAGGTACAAAGCAGCTCCGGCGGCAGGCGTCTGCCGACCGCGTCGACTACGTCTATCGCTTCGTGCAGCGGCAGCACCGCGTCGTGCCCGGCGAGGGCTAAATCCGCGCAGACGCTCGCCATACAGGTCGCGGCGATGATGCGGCTGCGGCAGGGCTGCCCTTTGCCGCCCGGAATCGGGTCACAGGGCAAGCCGGTGAAGGCTTGCAGCAGCAGCGACGCCGCGTTTTCCACCTGCTCCGGCGCGCCGCCCGCCATCTCCGCGATCCCCGCCGCCGCCATCGCTCCACAGATGCCGCACTCGCCGCTACAACCGACACACTCCCCCGTAGGCTCGGTTCTGGTGAAGGCGATTGCCCCTATCCCCGCGGCGACGAATAAGCCGCGCAGCAAATCATCGTCGCTGAATCCATGTGCATCCTTGACCGCGCACAGCGCGGCGTAGACATACCCCCCGCCGCTGCCCATCGGCCCCGCGACTGTCTCCACGCCGGGGATGCCCGCGCCCGCGCCGTAGGCATATTTGAGCGTCTGCGCGGTCATGTCGCCGGTTAACCGGCGCGGCGA
This sequence comes from uncultured Anaerolineales bacterium, assembly GCA_964606195.1. Taxonomy (GTDB): domain Bacteria; phylum Chloroflexota; class Anaerolineae; order CAZSIG01; family CAZSIG01; genus CAZSIG01. The sequence goes on along the minus strand of CAZSIG010000327.1, from coordinate 1,217 downwards.
ACGCCGCCATTTCTCCCACCGCGCCGGCATGTCAGGTTTGAACGGGGTATCGGGCACGGAGACATCTTCCTCGTAAGCCGCGTGGGTTTGGTGGTGCATCTTACGCGCGATCAGGCGCATGTAATCGAGCACCTCAGCGCGCGACCAGCTCGCCGCGTCCATCTCGTACTGCACCGCGATTTCCCACAGCGGCAGCCCACGCTCTCGCGCTATCTCGCGCCACCGCGTCATCGTGTCGAAAAGCTGCGGTTTCTTGTCCGGACGCGTGATGACCGGCAACACCGGTTTGAGCAGTTCTATTTGTGCATCGGGGAACAATTCCCTGATGGCGGCGATGTCGGGCGCGGCGGCGGTTTTATAGAAATGCAGCGCGCCTTTGCCCGGGACATGGCTCACGCCCGTGCCGACCAGAGGTAGGGCAGGTTTCCATACCTGCCGTTTCATCCCCGCAGGATCGAAGATTAACACAACGTAACAGTCACCCTTGACGCGCAGCGGATAGCCGTTGACGGTTTTCGTCTCGATCATTCCGCCGCCGGTCGAATCGCCCACCAGCGTGACGACCTTGCCGCTCGCGCCGGTGAGCACGAATTTCATCGCGTTGGGGTGCGCGCTCTCCCGCAGCTCCGCGAACTCGAAATTGTACGTAATCCCTTGCTGCGCGGCTAACCGCGGCGCGGTGAAAAGCCGCGCGTCATCGGGCAGCATCCCCAGCGCGCCGGCGATCATCGCGCTATCCTCGCTCATAACGCCGAAAGTGCCCGCGAACGAACCCTGCTCGTCCAAAATTATCTCGATGTGGCGCGGCGGTTCACCCAACAAGCTGTGGGCGACGTAGCCTAGCCGACACGGCGCGGCGGTGTGGGAACTGGAGCCAGGCTGCATGATGGGTCCGAAAACGTCGTTGAAGAATTCAGGGTACAGCTCCGGCGCGTTATTAAGAACTGCCATAGTGCCATCCTCCGATCTCGATCCACGTCCCCGCGTTCTTTAGCAGCAGCGTGAATACTTTGTCTTGGTTAGCAATTAGTATATTCATTGTTCGATAATCTCTTTCTCATAAAGGGTGAGTAACTACTCCGAAAATAGATTGGCGCAGGGAGAATGGCGCGGGTACCGGACAATCTCCTCAGCCAACTGCGCCGCGCGCCCCTCACCCTAACCCTGCGCGCAGCCTACTCGTAGGAGTGCTCCCCCGCGGGGAGAGGGAACTTGCC
>CAZSIG010000326.1:0-5032 GCA_964606195.1 uncultured Anaerolineales bacterium | reverse complement strand
GCGGACGCGGTACTTAGTTCTAGCTCTTTTCTGCATCATCATTCGTTCCTCCTATACTGCTATATTTTTAGTGAAGCAGCCCCTGCTTCACCTGCCCGCCGCCGCTAGGCGGAAGGTGGCAAGTTAGGAAGAACGAGGAACGCGGCGTCAGAAACACAAAAAAGCCGCCCCCCTGCGGGCAGCGGCTAAAAAACTTGGCAATACATCTTGGGGCAAAAATGGAGGTTTGCGGCTGGAACAGAATAGCTAATATTATGACAGCGACGGGCTTGAGGGACATCTGGATAAGGGCATAAAAAAAGCGCACTTAGCGCATTAGCTGCACCAAGTGCGCGAAAACCACTGCCGCGAGAGACCCACCCTAAACCCCGCGACCGCCAGAGAGCGTCCTGGTGCCGCCCTTTTTGTAGGTTGGACTTATACCATTCAGTAGCCCTAAGTGCCTCCCAGGGGGCTTCTAAACGCCTAAAATGAGGGTTTTTACCCCCAAAAAAGTGAATTGGCCCCCAGTCCAGCAGTTCCCGCCGGAAATTAGTCAGAATAAGTACCGAGGATAAATGCAGCGGTAAAAATACGGGGCAGTACGGCGCGCAGGTAAGCGCCGCGTACCCCTTAATCGGTGAGGCGGGGCGCGCGGCGACGCGGGAAGATAAACCAGCAGATCCAGCGGTACCGTGCCCAATGAGAAGAACACGCGAGTATAGCCGCGTCGAACCTATCTAGCTACGTACTAAGTAGCTAAACTGAACCAGAGCTACTAACTTGACTAACCCTCTTCGAAGTTACCGCGCGGCGCTAACCGACCGCGAACTCAACTTCCATCGGGTGGCCCGCGAGGTTGGATAAAGTGCGCTGGATCGTAGGCAATAATCGGTGATTAACCCAATCCACCGCGTAAGCATGGTCTAATGCCACGGTTAATTTGCCCTCTTCCCAAGCGGTTACTACACTATGTTGAATCCAGTGAAATGCCTTGGGAATTTGCAACTGCATTTCACACAGCGTACTTGCCCATAATTCTTCCTCTGGACTGCGTTCTGGGGGACGCCACTGCGCGATCAGCGCTTCAATTTGTGCTTCTCTTTCAGCCTCTAGTTCTTCTGGCGATTTCTCTGATGCTGTATTTAGCACTTCTCCCTGCTTCACGGGCGCATTAGTTACCTCCATTGCCCTGATCGGGGGATTTTCAGCCGCTAATAACCGTTTGATCATATATCCCACCTTATTCCGCAACCCGGGTTGGGTCTCTACATATTCTTGCCAAGCCTGAATCTGAGCTACCGGGGGTGGAGAGACGAATAAAGGAGCCGTAGTCGCGTTGCGCACGATGCCTAACGAACGTAATAATGACACCGCGCGGTTTTTTCCCCGCGTTGTGGCTGGTTCTTCGGGAGAATTAACTACTTGTTTCGTTTCTATGGTGGAGGGGGCGCAAGCAGCAGGAGCAACTTTGCTTGCTGATTCTTCCTTTTCTTCTTGCTTTGAATTTGTTTTAGGAATCTGCGTTTGCTTAGAGTCTCCCCGATTTGCTACTAGTAGGTTTTCAGGTAGTAGCTCTGCGGGTACTAGCTTCGCGGGCTCAGGTTCAGATGCCCCCACCGGCTCTTCAGGCGCGGCGGTGGGGGGTTCAGTTGCTGCCTGCCCCGCAGAATCAATCGCGGATGGCTCTTCGATGGTCTCTGCCACAGCCGGGCGTTCGCGTTCTGCCGCGGGCATTTCTTCATTCATGGCAGCGCGGGCGGGTTCAACCGCAGGTGACGCGGTGGTGGTTTCGGACATGGCCGGGCGGTCAATCTCCGCGGGCGATGGTGCTCGCCCCGGTTCAGATTTCACCTCACTTGCAGGGACACGCGCGCGGGCCGCGGTGGGGGGCAGCGAGGTAATATCGACCTCCTGTAATTGCTCTGTTCCAGTCTGTATGATGATGATCGGGGACTCCGCCGCCGGGGGAGCAGCTTGCGCCCTAGGAGTGGGCGGCTTAGCCTGGTTCAGCCGGAGCGCGGTGCGTTGGAACAGGGGCAGGTGTTGCTCCGCTTGATAATGTTGCTCACAGCGCTTTTGAATACGCGGCGGTACATCGTGGAAATAACCTTGCGCGACCTGCTCCACTGTCTCCGGGGGGATCTCCGGCTCCACGTACATGCCCCGCGGCAACCGCGAGCCGCGCACCAGATTGTGAAAGAGACTGGTCATGTTATATTCCTGCGCTTGCAGCTTGCCCACCAAGCGCGGCTCGGGGGCATTGTCCGCCGTGTAGTAGCGGCGGCGGGTGAAGATCAGCCCTTTGCGGCGAAACTCGCGGAGATAGGTGCGGCGGGTCTTCTCGCCCGCTGTCATCGGCAACCAGGTGATGCGCGGGTAAGGATCGCGTTCGTCCCATTTATATTGCAGCAATTGGTTGACGAACATCGCCGCGGCATCCGAGACCTCTAACCGATAATAGTTCTGGAGAAAGAGATTGGGCACGATGGTGTATCCTTGTTGCAACATCGCTTTGCCGAACCGTAACTCAAGCGCGACACTATAATTGTATTTCCTCTTTTGCGTTTTCATTTGATACTCCTTTGCTAAAAGCTAATCTGAATTAAATTGACTAGGGGATGATCCCCCGACTATCGCGGCGGGGCGCTGATTTGACACCCCGCGCGAGATATGCTATAATAGAAAAACTGGGTAGTGATACGCGTTGAACTAAGGCGCGCGCTACCGGTCGCGCTTAGCAGCGCGTTACCATACCCTCCGGGATGAAGGGTTTCCATACTATGAGCAAATTCGAAAATCGTGTGACAGCACGATTTTTTTGCTTTATGGCGGTGTGGCGCCGCCCTAGAATGACTCTAAGGCGGCTGGCTCAGATGCCGCGTTCGCGGCTACCGCGGCGGGGGTAGATCTGCCCGCTCCGGAGCCGCATAAGTTTACCTCGACTGGTTATTAAATTCATCGGTACTTTTGTTCCTCTAATCTTATCCGTCCGCCCGCGTCCGTCCGGCGGCGGGGGGCTGAACTGATAGAGCCGGATAAATCCTCAAGTAGTTTCCTCTTTGAGCGCGTAATACTTCACCGCGCCTTTGCTTACTAGCACGGTTCGTCCACTACCATCTTTGACCAAATGCGTATAGCGCCCGCGTTGCACTAATTCACAATCGGATAAGCCTTTCCCATCGATAAAGACGATATCGAACTTGCGGGTGGCTAAGATCTCCTCATTCCTTTTGGGTTCGGGCATGGGTCCTCCTTTGGCTGTGTTATACTAAGCTGCGGCGAATGTGTACAGTGTACCGCTGCCCGTTTTGGGGGCGACGCGGTAGTACAGTACACCTGCCGATTTCATAATATTACCATTTTTTAACCCCATTTGTCAATTACGGCTTGGATTAGGCGGTTTTGTTTACCCCCATGGGAGCCGTAGATTTCCTCCGCGATGGCGGTGATGCTGCGCCCATCCTGCCACATCTGCAAAATCGGTTGGTGTTTTTCTGAAGGCGCGGGCTTATACCTCGGCATCGGGTTCAAGGGCTGCGCACCATTGTTCCACGTCGCTAACACATCCTTCGCGGAGAGAAACGGCGTCTGCATTTCCAAAAAGTTCCGCCCCGGCAGAATGGCCATCGCCCGCCCTTTCACCTTGATATGCTCCGCGTCGGAGCGGCCCAATAGCACGCGCGATTGCGCCCCGTTGAGGGCTTTGAAGTGGATGCGCGCACTCAGTTGGTTCTTGATCGCGCTGTCGATGGAGGTCGCTTTCCAATCTTGCCCCCCGAACACGCACCACAAGCCGTATTTGCGGGCCCGCAGCGCCAGAATGCGCGCCGCGCTTTCCACTTCTTTATCCGCCAGCAGCGCGGTCGCCTCGTCGGTCAGGCAGACGATCACCGGCAACGGCTCAGCGGCTTGTTGATTGTAGGTGCGTAAGCTGTCCACGCCGGGATACGCGGCGAACAATTCCTTGCGTCGATCCAGTTCTTGCGTTAGCGCGGTGTAGATTGCTAGGGCATCCTTTTCCGTGTCTGCGATGGGATACAGCAAGCGGGCGCAGCGGCTGAAGGGGCTGAAGGTGACGCCTTCGAGGTCGATCAGGGCGAGCAGCGGGTTCTCTGTGGCGCGGGCTAATTGATAGGCGAGGACACGCAACATGACCGATTTACCCCACCCGCTGGAGCCGCCCACCGCGACGTGCACCAGTTCCGCCATGTCGCCGGTGACGGGAGTGAGGGTATTGTCCTGCGCGGTCACGCCTAAAATCAGGCTTTGTAAACTTACCTCTTGCGGAAGGAGGTCCAATAGGCGCACGCGTTGGGGGAGCATGACGCCGGGAGGCGGTTCAGCGGCGTCTTCCGCGGCGGGCGCGGTGAGTTGGCGTGGGGGCGCGGCAGTTTGACTTAGAGGCTGTGGACGGTGCGCGGCGGCGATGGCTTGCACGCGTTGGGCGTTCCACGCGGTTTGAATCTGGGTCGGTTCCAGGCCATCCACTGGAATGACGGTCACGTCGCCCACTGCGGCGGTGGGGGTGTAGATAGTGCTGGCGGCGGTGGCTTTGTTGGGGTCGTGCACCAGTTCGCATTTACCGACGCGAATTTTGACCAGGGGGAAGATGCCGGTCTCATCGGCGTAGAAGGTGTTGGCGCGCTTACGCCCCCAGGCGAGGACGACGTCCGCGCTGTGCCAGAGGAGCACGGCACCGCCGCCGATGGTCAAGGCGAGGGCGCCGACTAGCATCACGCTGACGACGACTTGGAGGGCGGCGCGAAAATCGGCGAGGCGCGCCGCGTGGCGCGTTTCGATGGCGCGCTGCGCTTGGAGTGCCTCGTTCTCGATGGCGGCGCGAGCGGCGCGTTGTTCCATCGTGGCGAAATCCAGGTCGGTGACGCGGCGGCAGGTGACTAATCCCAGCATGAACGCGAGGAAGACGGCGGTCACTAGCGCGAAAGTTACGATCTTATTCATTTTCCCCCTCCTTTACTCTGCTTGCGCCCAGTGGGTATGGCGGCGGCTACAGCGGACGTTTTCTCCTTTTTAAGCCGCTAGAAGCCCG
>CAZSIG010000325.1:0-5038 GCA_964606195.1 uncultured Anaerolineales bacterium | reverse complement strand
TGATCAAATTTACTTTTTACGATGTACGCGTCGGCTCCAACTTCAATGCCGCGAATTTTGTCACTCTGTGATTCCAGCGAAGTCACCAATATCACCGGTATATCTTCAAATCGCGAATCCTCTTTGACTCGCTTCGTGAATTCGAAACCAGAGAGGCGCGGCATTAACACATCGCTAACGATCAAATCACAACTACCGCTCTGCTCCAGCACTTCCAGCGCCTCTTGACCATCAGTGGCTAGTTCCACATCATAACCCGCGGCGGTCAGAATATTCTTCTCCAACGTACGCGTGGTTACAGAATCATCCACAACCAAAATCCTTTTCCGCCCCCCTGCCTCAGCTTCAACGCGGGGTTGTTTGAGGGAAACACCCCCTTCGATCCGCTGCGCGGATTTAATTAAATCCGAGATATTCAGTATCAACACAATGCGTCCGGTGCCCAAAATTGTGGCGCCAGCAATGTTGCGGACGCGCGCCAGTTGAGTCCCCAAGTTTTTGATGACGATTTCTTGCTCCCCCGCGACGCGGTCTATGATAAACGCCACACGTTTCTCTGCCACGCCAAGAAGGACGACGGGGGTTTTCTTTTCTAGGCTAGTCTCTGCTTCGGATAATTCCAGCACATCTGCCATGTGGACTAAGGAGATAGGCCGATTTTGATAGTGAATTACTCTGCGCCCCTCAACCAACGCCACATCATCTTGCGTAATACGTAGTAATCTCTCCACATTGGTAATCGGAATCGCGTAAGTTTGTCCCAAAACTTTTACTAACAGCCCGCGAGTACTGGTCAAAGTCAGTGGCAATGTCAGTGTGAAGGTCGTGCTCTTGCCCAGCTCCGAATCTACCTCTACTTGTCCTTGCAGGTTTTCCAAATTATTACGTACTACATCTAGCCCAACGCCGCGCCCCGACAATGAGGTGATAATGGGACTAGTAGATAACCCTGAAGTGAAGATCAAACCTAGAGCTTCGCGGTCGGTCATCGTTTTAGCTTGAGCATTACTGATAAAACCCCGACGTTGCGCCACGCGCTTGACCATTTCGACATCTATTCCCGCGCCGTCGTCTGTCACTTCTATCACTATATTGTTGCCCTGCTGCGCCGCGGTCAATGTCAATCTTCCCTGTCTCTCTTTACCATGTGCCACGCGCTCCGCGGGGTTCTCGATACCATGATCGACAGAATTACGGATTATGTGAATTAGGGGATCTTTGATCTCCTCAAGTATATGCTTGTCTACTTCTGTATCCGCGCCGATGACTTCCCAAATTACCTCTTTGCCTCGTTCACGTGCTAGATCGCGTACCATCCGCTCAAAAGTGTCGGAAATGGTAGAAAAGGGCAACATTCGCACTTTTTTGATGCTATCTTGCAAATCATTAGTGATCAAGCCCAAACGCAAAGCCCCTTCAGATAGCCCGTTCACCAATTCATCCAGCCGATCCTGAAGAGAGCGTAGATTGGAGTGGTTTATATCCAGAAATTCCAGCATCTGTCTCAGATCTCGCTCCGATGCGGCTACACTGCGCGGTTGTTCTGAGTAGTACACCGGACGCTCTTCGATTTCCAATATCTCTTCCTCTCCAAACAATGAACCGAATGGCAATGCAGCAGGGGTAGTTGTTGATTTGACGTGATAATTGGGTTCTTCAATGCTGCGGCGCACAAGCTTGTTGTAGAAACTACGCGTCTTGAGCCATTCCTTTTGCCATTGCTCCACGAACTTATACATCTCCCGCGCCTCTACCAACTGCTGTTCCATACGAATGCGATTGACCAACAATTCTCCGATCTGCCCCATCAAATCATCCAGCTTATCAGTAGCGACGCGAATAGTTTCGTGAACGGGTATTTCCTCAATTTTTTCGGCAGGAGGTGACGAGGGGGCCGAACGCGGCTGCACATCTTTGGATTCCACGATAGCGGGAGTCTCGACTTTCGTGGAGCTAGGAAAAGCTTCTTCTGGTTTATCAACAGAAGGAATAACCTCTTCTACTGTGTCTTTGTAGTAGATCTCCATTGCCGCGGTCAGATTAGCCAACAAGTCTGGAATATCTACAGTCTCAGCCTCGGTACCGAATCCGGCAAGTTTATTCATTGACTCCTCTATGGCATCTGCTGCTTGATAGAGCAAGTCGAAAAGTTCATCGTTCAGGTTAATATCATCGCGCTGCACCGCGCCGAAGATATCCTCCATACGATGAGATATTTCCGCGATAGTTTGGAGATCCACCGCACGAGCAGCACCTTTTAAACTATGTGCCTCGCGAAAGATCTCCTCTAGCACTTTTTCGCGCTTTTGCCCGGTCGGACGCTTTTCAAGCGCTAGTAGGTTTTTATTTATATGCTGGATATGTTCCGCGGCTTCGATGCGGAACGCCTCCATCAATTGACGTAATTGTTCGTCATTAATTGGACTCATGTTACATTAAAAAATAAGCCTTTTAGGTTTCGCGTAGTCATGCTGGAAAGTTTGTCACAACTTGTACTGGTCAGCAATATTTTGCAATCGTTGACTTAAGTCATTCATGCCCCTGGTTGCTTCTTCAGCCTGATGAACGCTTTCCACTGTTTGCCTGGTAGCTTGACTGATATTTTCCATCGCCAGCGCGACTTGTTCCAGTCCCCCGGTCTGTTGTTGTGCACTAGCAACGATCTGCATCGCGGCTTGAGCCGACTGTTCTATTCGCGCACTAAGCTCACGTATGGAGTCACTGGCTTGGCCGGTGAGCAGAACTCCTTCATCCACACCTTTCATCCCCTCTTCAGTGATCATCACCGCGGCGTTGGTTGAACGCTGAATATCCCCCAATATATTTGAGACTTGCGCCGTAGCCTGGCTACTTTGTTCAGCGAGAGCGCGCACCTCACGAGCCACAACGGCGAACCCCGCGCCCATCTCACCAGCGCGAGCCGCCTCGACAGAAGCATTAAGCGCGAGAATCGTGGATTGTTCGGCAATATCATCAACAGTATCAATAATCTCTCCAATCTGCTGCGTCTGTTCTGACAAAGCCAGAATACTCTCCGCGATAGATTCGACGCGGCCCTTAATCCTACTCATGCCATCTATCGCCACCGCTGCGGCACGCAGTCCCGATTGAGATATTTCCATAGTCTCTTGGTACATGCTCTCCACTTCGCGGGCGCGGTCGATAGACTGTTCTGCAATATGCTTCACTTCAGAGATTGTGGCGGTAGTTTGAGAAATAGCAACGGATTGCTCAGTGGTGCTAGCAGCTTGTTGAGATGTGGTGGACATAATCTCCGTGGCCGCGCCGCTGATGGCGTTCGCTGCGTCTTTAATCTCCGCGGCAAGAGAGTGAAGTCCGATGGCCATACCGGTGAGATTATAACCTAGTATTCCCAACTCATCAGTGGTTGTCACATCTAATCTTCCCGTTAGATCTCCATGCGCGACTTGATTGACGAACGTAACATATTCGGAGACCTTCTCTTGCAAATTATCTTTGATGCGTCGCTCAGTCTCTAACACTTCTTGAAGATAAGCCACTAGTTCATTTAACAGTTGACTTAATTGCTCAATCTGATCATCATCTCCTATCGACAACCGCGCATCATGGTCTCCCTCGCGTACCCGTTTGACGAAGTGGAGATATTTTTCTATGGCATCTTCAAGGTATTGTTTATCTCGTTGCAGTTCTTCGGTCAGTTCCTCCATATTTCTGGCATTGAAACCTGCTATAAGGGCAATAATCAACATAAACAGTATGGACATAACGCTATCTATCAACTCATAATCAATGGCAGGATGCAACGCGGCGGCTATAGTACAACCTACGCACAATACAGTAAAGAACAAGACGCCCCAAGATTCCATTACACTACCTGCGACGACTATGCTGAAAATGTAGAGAAAAGCAGCGTTTGAGGGAAAAGTAACCCATTCTAGGCTTACTGCGCCAGTATAGGCAAGTAAGAGAAAAATCGCCGCGACGCGACTATACCCATATCTGTTCAACCCTATAGTAATCACCGCGGCGACACACGCGACAATAATTGATACCCATTCCAGTAGGCGCGTAGGATAGAAGGCAGATACTATCCCATACGCGATTACCGCTAGGAAAAGTCCCAAAGCTATAAACTGTAATAATCGCGCGCGGCGATATGCTATACCACCCGAATCAGGTATCCATAGAATTCTATTCAGCACTCTACCCCAACTCCTTAAAACCGTCTCCATACTTATCCTACTTCTTCGTGCACAATCACCCGTTTATCACGAAAAAGCGCGTCCAGATCTAACACCGTAAGAGGAACAGTTTGATCTTGGTAAGCGGTCTTAGTGATTCCCTGAATATACTCCGCTAAAATGCCCGTCACAGTCGCGGGGGGAGGCTCCAAATCGGCTCGGCGCAATAGAATGACTTCTAAAACCTGCTCTGCTACTATCCCTACTTCATGTCCCCCCGCCTGGATCACCAACATTTGCGAAAGATCGGTCAGTTGTGTTGCGGTAATACCAAAGAACTTACGAATGTCTATGACGGAAATGACTCGACCGCGCAAGTTAACAACGCCAATCACAAAATCGGGGACACATGGTACCATAGTCAAATGTTCAAGTGGTCGAATCGTCGTAACGTAAGATACCTCTACGGCGTACAATTCCTCGGCAAGCACAAAAGTTGCCACTCGCAACATTTCCCCCTTTTCTTCAGCCGGGGGAATGCGCGACAACTGGCGCGCTCGCTGCTCCAATATATCCTGCAACTCACCGGGCGCGACAGATGTCTCCGCGTGGATCATTCGCTCTATCTCTTCCAATCGCTGATGAATCGCACTCCAATCTATTCGAGAAGCATTCTCTTTACGTGATTTGTTGTTATTCGCGGTCATATTCGACAATTTCTCTTTTCTCAAACTACGCAATAACTAATTAAGCCAAGCTCTGTAGTTGCCACAACGCCGCGTCCAAAAGGCGCCCCACCGTCATTCCGTCTGAATAAGGAATAAATTCGTCACTGTCCCGTCCTTGCAACAATTTAATCACGTTCTCCAGTGATT
>CAZSIG010000324.1:0-5044 GCA_964606195.1 uncultured Anaerolineales bacterium | reverse complement strand
CTGCCGCCGACTACGATGATGGGCGCGCTGTTTCATTACGTCACGCACGCGGAGGCGAAGTCGTTTCAACCGATGAAGCCTAATTTTGGCATAATGCCGCCGTTGACGGATAAACCGCGTAAGAAGCGAGAGCGATACGCGGCTTATGGCGCGCGGGCGCTGGCGGATTTGGAGCGGTTGTTGGATGGATTAAGTTAGTCAGCAGATTAGGGTTTTCTCAAAGTCGCGACCTGGGTACTGGATACCCGCATAATGTTCTATCATGCAGGAATTTATCCGCACTCCCGGTTCCCATATGCGTCAACTTAATTTTAGGGCGACGTAGATTTCAAGCGCGGAGGCGCATTATCAACTCGCTCCGAGCCCCCGTCTCGGGGGCGCCTAAGCCCCAAGCATCGCCCTATTCCTAAACGCCCCCGGGGACGGGGGCTTAGAGCGCAGGGTTAGGGTGAGGGGAGAATCAAGTTGGGCAAGCCGCGGGGCTTTGAGAAAGCTCCTAGTCGGCAGATCGAGCGAATTTAGCTGAAAGCTGAGTGCTGTTAGCTTTTTTGGTGAATATAATGACAAATAACAAGCGAATTTTGATTGTGGAAGACGAGGTACTCGTTGCGCGAAACATCGCGAAACAGTTGGAGCGGGCGGGATATGACGCGGCGGCTATCGCCACTACGGGGGAGGAGGCGTTAGAGTATATCGCGAATATGAACCTCGACCTGGTGCTGATGGATATAGGGTTGCAGGGGAAATTGGACGGCGTGGAAACCGCCGCGCGAGTAAAAGAACGCTTCAGTATTCCGGTGGTCTATTTGACCGCGTACACTGATGACAAGACGCTGGAACGCGCCAAAGCTACAGAGCCGTTCGGTTATATCCTCAAGCCGTTCGAAGCGAGAGAACTACGCAGTACCATCGAGACCGCGCTGTACAAATATAAGATGGAGAGGAAACTACGCGAGAGTGAAGCCCGCTATCGTGCCATCGTCGAAGACCAGACCGAGATGATTTGCCGCTTTTTGCCCGACAACACGCTGACCTTCGTGAACGGCGCGTACTGCCGCTACTTGGATAAGGAGCCAGCGGAGCTAATCGGGCAGAGTTTCGTGCCCTTCATTCGCGAAGAAGACCGCGATTTTGTGCAGGAGCAAATAGCTTCCCTCAATCGCGATAATCCCACGACGACTTATGAGCATAAAGCTGTGGCGTTCGAGGGGGAAATCCGTTGGCAGCAGTGGCGAGACCGCGCCCTTTTTGATGAGCAGGGAAATATCGTTGAGTATCAGTCAGTGGGGCGCGACATAACCGAGCAGCGACGAATGAAAGAGGCATTGCGAAAATCAGAAGAGAAATATCGCAGCATTTTCGAGAACAGCGAAATTGGGATATTTCAGTCGACGCCAAGCGGCAAATTCATCGATGTCAACCCCGCGCTGGCGCATATGCTGGGATATGAGAACCCGCAAGAAGTTATAGACTCCATTGATGATATCGCGGAGCAGGTGTACGCCGAGTCGGAACGGCGCGATGAAATCGTGCAGCTTATTCGCAATAGCGAAGGGGTAGTCCGATTTGAAAACCATTATCTGCGGAGAGATGGGGAGGAGTGGACAGCTTACTTGCACCTACGCGTAGTGCGCGATAAAGATGGTAATCCACTCTATTTGGAGGGTTTTGTCGAGGATGTCACCGAAAGTAAACGGACGGAGAAGGCGTTACGAGAGAGCGAGGAGAAATATCGCGCCCTAGTAGAAAATATCAATGACATAATCTTCGCGGTGGACGACGCGAGAAAGATAACGTATATCAATCCGGTTGCGGAGAGAATTTTAGGATATACTCCAGCGGAGATTATCGGGCGCGATTTTAGAGAGATAGTGTATCATCGTGATCTCTCCGATTTTGAATGGGCATTCTCTAAAGCCTTGAACGGTCACTTTTGTTCGAGCGAATATCGGTTGAAGAAAAAGTCCGGTGAATTATGCTGGGTGCGCGGTTCTAGTCAACAGGCGATTCAGAACGGGCGAATCATCGGAGTGCAAGGTATCCTCACCGACATCACCGCGCGCAAAGATTTTGAACAGGCGATTCAACAGCGGCTGAAGACGCTGTCCGCGCCCGACATATCGCTCGCAGATGTGAAATTTGAGGAGATCGTTGACCTGACTACTTTACAGAACTTACTGGATAGTTTTTACGAGGCTACAGGGTTGCCGACCGCGATACTGAATTTGGCAGAGGAAGTGTTAGCCGCCGCGGGATGGCAAGAGGTATGTACGAAGTTCCACCGCGTACATCCTGAGGCGTGCAAACGCTGCGCGGAGAGCGATGCCTACATCAAGGCGCACCTGCCAGAGCGCGGTTATGTCAAATATCAGTGCCAAAATGGGCTGTGGGACATGGCTACTCCGATTCGCATTCTGGGTGTTCATGTCGCGACCTTTTTCTTCGGGCAGGTATTCCTGGCAGAGGAACCGGTGGACATGGACTTTTTTCGCGCCCAAGCGCGCCGCTTCGGCTTCGATGAATCCGAGTATATCGCGGCGGTCGAGCGGGTTCCGGTGATTTCTCGCGATCAAGCTGAGCGCATCATGGAATATTACATTCAGCTTGTGAATATAATAACTTCTATGGGCATCAACAATCTGGCACAGGCGCGGGCTATCGCCGCGCAGGAACGCGCCCAAGAGGAACGCGAGCGATTGTTAGCCGCCGAACACGAGCAGCGTAAACTAGCAGAAACGTTAATCGAGATTACCAACGCTCTAAATAGCACTCTCGACCGCGAAGAGGTATTGCAGGCTATCCTATCGCAGTTGGCGCGCGTGGTGGAATATGATAGCATCAGCGCGGTACTAATCGAGGATGACGCGCCGCGCGTCATCGCCCATCGCGGTTTCGAACGAGCAGTACACCCCTTTTCCTTGCCATCAATCAGTGAACTGCCGCACGTACAAGAGGTGCTCCAAAAGCAGCACGCGGTGATAATTCCCAACACCGCTACCGATGAGCGATGGTTTCAGCATCCCTCGGGGGTGCATGTCCGCTGTTGGCTGGGCGTGCCGCTGATGGCGCGCGGGGAGGTGGTGGGGTTTATAAATCTGGATAAGGAACAGACCAATTTCTACACGCGGCGCGACGCGGAGGTCGCGATGGCGTTCGCCAATCAAGCGGCGAACGCCGTCGTGAACGCGCAATTGTACGAACAGGCGCAAGAGGAGATAAGCGCGCGCAAACGGATGGAGCGAACCCTGTGGCTGCGCACGGCGCAGTTGGGCGCGCTGCGCCAGGTGGGATTGGAGATTACCGCGCAGTTAGACTTGGACGAAGTGCTCTCTTCCATCGTCATGCAAGCTGTAAAATTGCTCGGAGGCACTATGGGAGGATTCAGTCTATATCGCGCGCATAAGCAGCTATTGAAGTTCACCGCAGGCTATGGCTTCGAATCGTTTCCTGACAATTTGTATATGCGGCGCGGTGAGGGGTTGGTCGGTAAAGTCTGGGAGACCGGTGCGCCACTTATCGTGAATAGTTATCGCGATTGGGAGTGGCGTTCGCCAGTTTGGGAGAGCTACATGGGTTCCCGCGCCATTTTGGGGGTGCCCATAAATTGGGGCGCCGAATTTTTGGGGGTCCTGGAGGTGATGGCGGAGCCGCCGCGAACCTTCTCGCAAGATGATGTCGATTTCCTGAATCTGTTCGCTACACAAGCGGCGATAGTCATTCGCAACGCGCGCTTGTATGAACTGGCACAACGGGAGATAGCGGAGCGCAAGCGCGCGGAGCAGATGATGCGGAAGTACGCGCAAGAGTTGGCGCGTTCTAACGAGGATTTAGAACAGTTCGCCTACGCGGTCTCGCACGACTTACAAGAACCGCTGCGCATGGTGGCGGGGTATCTCAGGCTGCTGGAACATAGCTACAAAGGGGAACTCGATGACGAAGCGGATGAGTTCATCCATTACGCGGTGGATGGGGCGCGGCGAATGCAGACGATGATTGAGGCGCTGTTGGAATATTCACGCGTGACTACGCGGGGCAAGGAGTTCGCGCCGACCGACTGCGAGGCGTTGGTACAGCGCACGATAGCCAATTTCAAATTCGCGATAGAGGAGAGCGGCGCGGTAGTGACTCACGATCCCTTGCCGACGGTGCCGGCGGATAAGATGCAGTTGGAGCGAGTTTTTCAGAACCTGCTCAGCAACGCGCTCAAATATCGCGGGACAGAGCCGCCACGTGTGCATATCGGGGTGCGTGAAATGGAGAACGAATGGCAGTTTTACGTACGCGACAACGGCATCGGTATTGATTCTGAGGACTTCGACTATATCTTCGCGGTCTTTCAGCGGTTGCATACCAGAGATGAATACGAGGGCACCGGCATTGGTTTAGCAATCTGTAAGAAGATTGTGGAGCGGCACGGCGGGCGAATTTGGGTAGAATCCGCGCTGGGTGAGGGCGCGACATTTTATTTCACCTTACCTAAAAGAGAGGACACAGAATAGTTTTACCGCCGAGGGCGTCTCCGCATATGCGTCAACTTAATTTTAGGGCGACGTAAATTTCAAGCGCGAGGCACATTATCAGCTCGCTCCAAGCCCCCGTCTCGGGGGCGTCTAAGCCCACAGCATCGCCCTATTTCTAAACGCCCCCGCGGACGGGGGCTTAGAGCGCAGGTATAGGCGCGGTCTGCGCTTAAGTTGACGCACATGGGGCGTCTCCGTGCGGGGATAAACTACGAGCGCTGAGCTTTAGATGCTGGCTTTGACCACTGACAAAAAAAGAACCCCAATGATCATATATAACCGCGTATGACAAACATAAAAAACGCTTACTTGATATTCTCCGCGTTCTATGCAGTGAATTACAGCGCGGATTGCATAAGTTCTATAGGACTTACGCAAAACCGCACTATAACTAACCGCAGAGAGCGCAGGGGACGCGGAGCTTATCTTGAGAGATTTTTTTGTACTTGTCATAAACAATCATAAATGGTCATTAAAAGTCATATGCGCGGCGCGCTAAAAAGCTATCCAGAAAACTCTGCGCT
>CAZSIG010000323.1:0-5054 GCA_964606195.1 uncultured Anaerolineales bacterium | reverse complement strand
ATGGTGGTATTCCCCTCAATCGTCACGCCGGTCAACTGTTTACAGGATGACGGCGTTCCCTCCACTGTTACCTCGTGCGTGTCCACGACGACCGCGTTGCCGAAACAGTTTGTACCGGTTAGCACCACTGTATGTGTGCCGGTGGTGTCCCAACGGTAATTAGCCACCGAATAATCCCCTGAAATCGGATGGCCTGTAAAGCCATCCGCCGACCATTCATAACCAATCGGCGCGGAGACGTTTGACGGTAGATAGTGGGAAGAAAGCGTCATCGTTTCGCCCGCGGTGATAACGGTGTCGCCCATGATGGTGATGCTATCGAGTGGTGTACATGGCGTGCTTGTGACCGCGACGGTGCGTGATACGACATCTTGCCCACAGGCGTTGGTCGCGGTCATGGTGGCGGGATAATCCCCCGACGTATCATAGGTGTGCGTCACCACCTGCCCGGTCGCGGCGCCGCCGTCATCGAAGCTCCAGGTGAAGGTCACGAGGGCGGTCGTGTCCGTGCTCCCGGTGAAAACTGTTGTTTCTCCGGGCAACGGGGCACTCGGTGTCCAATCGAACGCGCTGGCACTTGGCGCGACACATGGCTCATCTTCAATTTCGTTAATCGGCCCGCTGGATAGTTCCAGATACGAAATAATCAGTGGCGTAATCGGCGTCCCAACCGGCGCGATTTCTAATTGGTTCGTTCCACTTTGGATACTCGTCCAATCGACCGCCAACTGCATTGCGCCGCTTATCATATCGTTGGGCAGCGTAATCGGCGCGCCGTTGAGGGTGATAGTCCAATTCGCGCCGTTGATAGTATTATCGACCGTGATGTACAAGGATGGCGCGGGAATGTCGCTCGGCTGCAGGTTCATCGCCTTCAAGCCCTCTTCCCATCCCGCGTGTAGCTCAAATGTGATGGAGTAGGTCGTTGTGATACTATACGTCAGCCAGTTCTCGAATTCCTTCAGGTCAAAATCGGTATCGCCGTGGTCATCGAAGTAGAGCACTAACTGCGTATCTTTGTCCAAACTTTCACAAGCTGACTTGATGAAATTCTTCAGATGTTCTTGCTTGCCTGTTGCCGCGTCGCCCCAGCCCATCCACATATTCTCTTCGTTATCTTTACCCCAGACCGCTTTAAGCGCGTCGCGTACGTTTTCGATGTTGTTATCGTGGCGCAAATTGGTGTTCTTGCCGCCGAAAATCACCGCGTTATGCTTGGTATTCGGCGCGTTCCACTCGATATTCTCTCCGCCGTTGCCGCTCGCAATCACCGGATTCTCTAATTTCCAGTTATTGGGTCCCGCCCTGTCGTTATCGCGCGCGGTCTCAAAGCTCTGCTTGACATTACCGCCGTTGCGTATCGCGGGCGCCAGCGCGTTCGTCCATCGGCTGCCTAAGTTCGCGCCGGGATTCGCGTTCACAACATGGTCTTTCGGCCCGTACGCGGATTCCTCGGGACGACTTGCTGCCGCGCCCACCCAGGGCACTCCCTCGCATGGTCCACCGGGACCGAAGACGCGCGCGAAATCGTCCAACAAGCCGCCGCCATAGCAGCTATTAGCCATGATTTTAACATCCTTGACCTGCGGCACGCCGTTGGCATCTTTGGGAATTTGGCTACAGACATATTCCGCTAACTTATCGTCGCGAATGTGTCCATCGTTGGTGCTCAGAGTCGAATGATCGCCCGGCAGTTGTGACAGTGGCGCAGGCTCTACAGTCGTATCAGTCGTCGCGGTGTTATTGGTGGTGATAGGGTCAGTCGACGTAGCACTTACTCCAACGTCGTTACGTATCGAGCCTACCGAATTGGCTTTGACCACGATTTCAATCGCGGCGCTGCCCCCACTTGCCAAATCGCCTATATCGCAAGTGACCGCGCCACTAACATTACCACAAGTACTTGCGGGGTTAATCGAAACAATGGTTGCCCCTGCGGGTAGCCAATCACCAACAACGACCTGCGTCGCGGTGCCGGGTCCGTGGTTAGTGACTTCGATTCTATAAGTTACTTTGTTTCCCTGCATCACCGTTTCGGGCGAAGCGGTCTTGGTGACAGATATATCCGCCCCCTGCACGGGACAATCACCGCCGTCAGTGCCGGGGGTGCCGTTCGGACTGCCCGCCGCGCCGCCGTCGCCCGCGTCAGGTTCGCCATCGCCGCCGTCGCCACCATCGCCACCTTGCGGATTGTCTACGCCGTTCGCGCCGCCGGGCGTGCCGGGGCTGCCTAACGTAGTTGTAGCATCGCCGCCCGCGCCGCCGTTGCCGCCATCTTCCGGTGGGTCGCAACAGGTCGCGCCCTCGCCGCCCAATCCGCCGGTCGCGGTCGCGCTGCCCGCCGCGCCGCCAGCCTTAACAGCCGCACTACTGCCTGCCGCGTCGCCACCGTCGCCACTGGTAGCATCAGCACTGCCGCCCGCGCCGCCCGCGCCCGCGGGACAGGTCGCGCAGTCGCCGCCTGTGCCGCCAGTAGCCGAACTCGCGCCGCCGTCGCCGCCGGTCGATTGCGCGGTACCATCTGTGGCACCTGTGCCCCCGGCGCGTCCCGGACGACCATAAGCATCGCCGCCCGCGCCGCTTTCGGAGATTGCATTGCCTCCCGCCGCACAATTGGTGCAGTCTCCCCCTACGGCGTTGGCATCGCCGCCATCGCCAGCTTGGGCATTGGCGTTGCCGCCGTTGCCGTTGCGGTCGGTTCTCCCCATACTGCCTCTGCCGCCTCTACCGCCGCGGGCGAAGGCGTTGTAGGTGCCGATGGAATAACCGCGTTCACGGACACCGCCGCCCTCCGCGTTGGCTGTACCGCAATTCGCGGGAGTCGAGACAGCCTTGCCGCCGTCGCCGCCGGTGGCATTGCCTTCGCCACCTTCGCCGCCGGTGAACGCGTCGTTGTCGGCGCCTACTTGCTGTGCTACAAAACGCGCCAGCGATAATCGTGCGTCGCCGCCCCTACCGCCATTGGCGTAAGCCCAGCTACCTCTACCGCCGCGAGCGTCGCCATTGCATATCGCGTCGCCACCCGCGCCGCCTTGCGCGTTCGCCGCGCCGCCGTCGCCACCTTGGCTACCTACGATTTGCACATTGTTAATTCCGGTCACGCGCCCGCGGACGGTGAGTGATTTTGAGGCGCGTCCGCCGTCGCCGCCGATTGCCGTTCCACTGCCACCATCATCGCCTCTGGAACACTTATCGGTTCCATCGCCGCCGGTGGCAGTCGCCGCGCCGCCCGCGCCGCCGCTGCCGGAATCTATTTCCACTTTGTCGCCGAATAATCCGCGTTGGAAAGTAATGCCGTCTGTCGCGGCGATTCTGAGACGTTTGGCGGCTGAACCACCTTTGCCACCGCGCGCGAAGGCACTTTGTCCCGCGCCCGCGGTTACTTCAACCGTCTCGCCCGCGCCGCCATCGCCCGCGGCATACGTGCCACCGCTGATGACGAGATTCCCTGCCGCCATAATGTTCAGGCTGCCGCCGCGCCCGCCGCGTTTGCCGAACCCCTTGGCGCTGCTGCTGGTCGAGGTAACGGTTCTAGTTGTGTTAAATCCGCCACCACCAGGGGCAATGACTTGTCCTCGCAATGTAGTGTTCCCGCGTAGGCGCAAGCGAATGTTACTGCCGCTTCTGCCCGGCGCGGGGATGGTGGGAGTGGCGATGATTCTGCCGTTGACGTAAACGGTGGGAGTGACAGCTTGCGCGGGGGAGATGCCGAACGCCAACGCGGTCGCGGGGTAAACATACACCGAAGTATTCGCGGTGGTGGTATTGCTGGCGGTATCGGTGACGGTCAGCGCGACCTCGTAGCGTCCGGGCAAGTCATAAGTATGTGTGGGGCTCTCCGCGCTCGATATGCCCGAATCGCCGAAATCCCAGCTATAGGTGAGGTCTTCGTCTTGCGGGTCTTCTGCCGCCGCGCCCCACCCTATTTCCTCTCCTGCTTCAAAGACGAGTAAATCCGGCTCAATCCACAATGCGGGTTCAACCGGAGTAGTTTCATTACCATTATCGAACACTAACCGCAGCGTCGCGGTACAGGTCTGTGCGTCATCGTCGGTGACGGTGAGGGTGACATCGTGTATGCCGTCAGCTTCGTAGGTGTGCAGCGGGTCCTGCTCCGTGGATGTTCCGCCATCGCCGAAATCCCACTCATACGAGACCGCGCCGCCATCCGGGTCCGCGCCCGTACCGAAGAAGCCGACTTCGAGGGGCAAGGTCGGTGCGACGGTGTTCCATAGAGTATCCGAACTTGCCGCGCAAACCGGGGGAAGTTTCGTATCGGCGCGGTGTTGAGGAAGCACGTCGAACTCCCAATCTTCGATGCTGGGGTCGTTGGATAGGTCGAGGTCACCCGAAGTCTCCAGCGTCGCGGGGGTATCTTCAGTGCCGATGGTGAGATTGCCGCCGAGACTGTAGAGCGTCAAATCGCCCGCGCCGTCGGGGTCGTCGGTGGTATGATTGTTCACTTCGCCGGTTACGGTAAAATCGCCATCAGCTTCGATGGTAATCGCGGTACCATCACCTATCAGCTCTCCCGCGATGTTCACGTAATCGAGCGAGTCGATGTTCACGTCTCCGGTAACGGTGACGGTCACGCCCGCGGGAATATCAACGTAGGTGAAGGTGTGGCTGCCGCCGGGTAATTCGGCATCTTCGGTGGGGGCGAACGCGGAGGGGTACGATTTGAGGATGCAGGGGAGGTAAATCTGGTGAGGCGAATCTTGCGCCTCGACGGTGATAGACATGGGGTTGCTTGAAATCGTGACGATGAGGTAGAGTGCCAATAATATCGCGCCGAGCGCGATAATCAAGTTTCTTCTGCACTTCAATAGTTCCATTTTCCTTTCTCCTAAAGAATACTATGCGCGAAACGTTCGCGCTAACGATATAGCCATTAGCCGATATGGGGCATAGCACATCACCTCCCGCGATTTGGTACTTAAAAACAGGTTGAAAGGACTATAAACCGCGTATACATTATATCATGCCTTTATGAAATTTTTATGTCAAACAGCGTAAGGAAATTGTACAAGATAATGACGATTCGCGTCAAATCG